>CANRMY010000013.1 GCA_947631845.1 uncultured Oscillospiraceae bacterium
ATGGGGAAAGGAGGAGCGAACCGTGCGCCTGAGGGCGAATACTTGGAGCCCGAGGTTAAGCCGGTTCCGCGACGACGTCACGCGCGGATATGAGTGGGACCATGGGTATCGTTTATTGCCGCGGAAGCCGGACCGCCGTAACAAAACACCAAGCCAAGATACCTGCCAGGCCCTAAAATTGCTTTTCTCTTCTTTGAAGCTTTCTTCTCTTTTGTCAATACAAAAGAGAAGAAAGCGTATCTCCCGCCGCCCTTATAAGGGCGGAACCCCCGCCGGGGTAAGGGCGGACACCTTATAACGCCTCCCGGGCGTTCAGGGCCGCTTCGATGGGGGGGAGGAGCAGGCGCAGAGCTGTTTCGGGATCGGCTTTTATGGTACAGCCGGAGGCCATGGCGTGGCCGCCGCCGCCGAACTGCTTGGCGATCTCGGAGACGTTGACGCGCTGGCCGGAACGGAGGGAGACGCGGCAGGTGCCGTTATCGTTTTCGCGAATGGTGACGCTGACCTGGTGGCCCGCCAGCTTGCCGGCTAGGGAGGCGATGTCGTCCATGTCGTTTTCCGTGACACCGGCGCGGCGCACCATGTCCAGGGTCACGATATTGACCACGATCTGGCCGTCGTGAAAGGTGCGCAGGCCGGAGTAGACGGCGCCCTCCAGGGCCAGGCGGGCGCGGGAGAAGGTGCGGAAGAAAAGCCGGGAGAGGCCCGCCGTATCCGCCCCGGCCCGGGCCAGGGCGGCCGCCGTCAGGTAAGTATTTTCATTGACGTTGGCGTACTGGAAACAGCCGGTGTCGGTGGAGACGGCGATGTAGAGAAGGTCGGCCTCGGTCTTGTCGATCCCGCCGCACAGGCTCTCGATGAGCTTCAAAACGATCTCGCCGCAGGCGGCCCGGGAGGCGTCCAGCAGGGTGCTGTCCGCAAAGCCGGTGTTGGAGGGGTGGTGATCCACGGCCAGTTCCACGTTTCCCTGAAAGCCCGCGGGAAAGAGGTTGGGGGAGGCGATGTCTACGCTGACGGTGTGGGCGGGGGAAAAGTCCTTCCCGGCCAGATAGGGGGCCAGGAAGGGGATGAATTTTTCGGTGATCTCGGGGTTCGGGTAAAGATACGCCTGTTTGCCGGCTCTGCGCAGGGCGTGGCAGAGGGCCCCGGCGGAGCCCAGAGTATCCCCGTCCGGGCGGGTGTGGGTCAGAAGAAGATAGCCGTCGTGCTCCCGGAGCCACCGGGCGGCGTCACTCAGCGTCATCTTCCGGTTCCTCCTCGGTTTTGATGTCCAGAGACGCCAGCAGGGAGTTGATGTGCGCGCCCTCCTCGATGGAGTGATCCATGACGAAGGTGAGCTCCGGGGTGTTGCGCAGTCTCAGCCGCTGGCCCAGCTCCCGCCGGAGCCACCCGGAGGCGGACTTCAGGCCCTGCTTTAAGGCTTTGGCGTCCTCAAGACCCAAGACGCTCAGGTAGACCTTGCAGTATTTGAGATCCCCGCTTGTCTCGCAGGCCGTGACGGACATAAGGCCTTGATGGATGCGGGGATCCTTGACCTCCCGGAGAAGCTTGTCCATGCACAGGCGGATGTCCTCGTTGATACGATTCAAATGATTGGATGGCATACTTTTTTCCTTTCAGACCGTGACGGTCAGGTAAATCTGGGAGATCAGTCCCTTGGGGAAGTCCCCGGTATAATCGGGCTCATAGGACGGTTCGCACAGAAGGCGCAGGCGCTCCAACTCCAGCTCCCGGAGGGCGCAATGGCGAACCCGGGGCCGCTTCCCGCCGCCGCCCCCCACCCAGAGGGACCAGAGCTCCAGCGCCTCGCCGGAGGAGAAATTTTCGCGGATATACGCCTTGAGGAGACGCATATCATCCTCGCACGGGGCCAGGTCCAGCTGGGCCCGGAAGGGCATCATCGCAAAGCCCAGCACCTCCACCGCCCCTTGGTAGTATGTGTGTTCCGACACCGAAAATCCCGGCGCCGTGACGGTAACGCCCCCGCCGGACCAGGTTCGTGTACCGCGCGGCGCCATAAGCGGGACCGGCTTTTCCGAGGCGAGCAGAAGAACGCGGCTCATGTGTCCCCTCCTATAAAATATTTTTCCAAGGGAATCCCTTGGAAAAATATTATAATTTGTTAAATCTGCTCCATGACGAAGCACTCGATGACGTCGCCCACCTTGACGTCGTTGAATTTTTCCACCTGCATACCGCACTCGTAGCCGGAGGCCACCTCGCGCACGTCGTCCTTGAAGCGCCGGAGAGACGCCAGCTCCCCGTCGAAGATGATGACGTTGTCGCGGATGACGCGCACCTTGCAGCCGCGCTGGATCTTGCCGTCCAGCACATAACAGCCGCAGACGGTGCCCACCTTGGAGACCTTGTAGGTCTCCCGCACCTCGGCGTGGCCCAGCTGGACCTCCCGGAATTTCGGGGCCAGCATACCCTTCATGGCGGACTCGATCTCGCCGATGCAGTCGTAAATGATGTTGTAAAGCCGGATGTCCACATGGCTTCTGGCGGCGGACTCCCGGGCGGCGTTGTCCGGGCGGACGTTGAAGCCCACCACGATGGCCCCGGAGGTGGCGGCCAGCATCACGTCGGATTCGGAGATGGCGCCCACGGCGGAGTGGATCACGCGGACCCGGACCTCCTCGTTGGTCAGCTTCTCCAAACTGGCCTTGATGGCCTCGGCGGAGCCCTGGACGTCGGCCTTGACGATGATGGGCAGCTCCTTCAGCTCGCCCTCCTTGATCTGGGCGAAAAGATCCTCCAGGGAGACCTTCCGTGCGCCGGTGTCGGGGGCGTTGCGGTTTTGCTTGCGCTCCTCGGCCAGCTCGCGGGCCATGCGCTCGTCCGCCACGGCGTTGAAGATGTCGCCGGCGTCGGGCACCTCGTTCATGCCCGCGATCTCCACGGGGACGGAGGGGCCGGCCTCGGTGACGCGCTCGCCCTTGTCGTTCATCATGGTGCGCACGCGGCCCACCGCCGTGCCGGCGATGATGATGTCGCCCTGCTTCAAGGTGCCGTTCTGCACCAGGACGGTCATGATGGGGCCGCGGCCCTTGTCCAGGCGGGCCTCGATGACCACGCCGCGCGCCGCGCGGTTGGGGTTGGCCTTCAGCTCCTGGACCTCGGCCAGAACCACCAGATTTTCCAAAAGCTCTTGGACGCCCTCGCCGGTCTTGGCGGAGATGGGGCACACGATGGTGTCGCCGCCCCACTCCTCGGGGACGATGTCGTACTCGGTGAGCTGCTGCTTGATGCGCTCGGGATTGGCGCCGTGGACGTCCATCTTGTTGATGGCCACCACGATGGGGATCTTGGCCGCCTTGGCGTGGTTGATGGATTCGATGGTCTGGGGCATGATGCCGTCGTCGGCGGCTACCACTAAGATGGCGATATCCGTGGCCATAGCGCCGCGGGCGCGCATGGAGGTGAACGCCTCGTGGCCCGGGGTGTCCAGGAAGGTGATGGGACTGCCGTTGACCATGACCCGGTAGGCGCCGATGTGCTGGGTGATGCCGCCGGCCTCGCCGGAGGCCACGTTGGAGGACCGGATCTTGTCCAAAAGGGAGGTTTTGCCGTGGTCCACGTGGCCCATGACCACCACCACGGGGGCGCGGGGCTGAAGCTCCTCGGCGGTATCCTGCCGGTCATCGATGAGGCGCTCCTCGATGGTGACCACCACCTCGCGCTCCACCTTACAGCCCAGCTCCATGGCCACCAGGGCGGCGGTGTCGTAGTCGATGGTGTCGCTCACCGAGGCCATGACGCCCATTTTGATGAGGGATCTCACCACCTCGGCGCCGGTCTTCTTCATGCGGGAGGCCAGCTCGCCTACGCTGATCTCGTCGGGGATCTGCACCTTCACGGGGGCCTTCTTGGCCACCTCGAACTGGAGACGTCTTAACCTGTCGCGCTCCTCCTGGCGGCGCTTGGCGGATTTATCCTGGGCGGGATTCGTCCTCTGCTGGCCGCCCTTTTTCTTGATCTGCTCCTTGCCGCGCTTCATATTCTGGGCGCGCTCTCCGGCCATCTGGTCGAAGCGCTCGTCGTATTTTTCGATGTTGATGGTGACGCCGGAGGTGTCGATGACACGCTTCTGCTTCTCCGGCCGGGGGGTGAACTGCTTCTCCGGCTTGGGCTTGGCCTGGCCGGCGCTCTGGGACTGGGGCGCGGCGGGCTTGGCCGGGGTCTTGCCCGCCTGAGCCTCCGGGGCCGCGGGCGCGGAGGAGGCCGTACCGGCGGCCGGCTCCGCCTTGGGAGCGGCGGGCTTCACGTCGGTGAACACCTCCGCGATGGATTCCATCTGGTGATGCTGGGTCAGATACTCAAAAATGTAGTCAAGCTCCTGATTTTCAAGCACCTGCATATGATTTTTGGGCGTAGTGGCATACTTCGTCAGTATCTCCGTAACGACCTTCGTGGCGACTTTAAAATCCTTCGCCACCTCATGTACCCTGTATTTTACTACAACTGCCATACTTGAAAAATCATCCTTTCAAAATGCTTGAAATATCTGTATAGGAACTGCCTGGGGACGCGCGGTCATTTCTTTTTGCCGCGCCGGATATTGGCCTGATGGCGCCGGGCTTCCCGCTGCCGCTCCAGAGCCTTTTCGTTTTGCCGGTCTAAGGCCGCCTTGATGTCCGAGAACCCCGGATGCTCCGTGGAGAGCTTGTCGATGAAGGCGCTGGCGAAGGAGATATCGGTAACGGCGGCGGCGCTGACGGGGCCCTTGCCCAGGGCCGCGCCCAGGGCTTCTTTGGGATAGGGGAGGGCGGCCACGGGGCAGTGGGCGGCGGCGGAGGCGTTTTGCGCCCGGGTCAGGGCGTTTTCGCCGGCGTCCGAGGCCGTCAGAATGACCTTGGCCTTTCCGGCGCGGGCGGCCATGGCGATGTATTCCTCGCCCACCTCCACCCGGCCGGCTCTCATCGCCAGACCCAGAAAGCTGAGGGCGCTCATTCCTCCGCCTCCAGCTGGGCCTTCAGCGTGTCAAAGATGCTTTCGGGGATCTCCGTGCCCAACGCTCTGCCCAGGGCGCGGGATTTGATGGCCTTTTTCAGGCACGCGGGATCCGGGCAGATATACGCGCCACGGCCCGGTTTTTTGCCGCGGGCGTCGATGGAAACCTCCCCCTCCGGGGAGCGGACCACCCGTGTCAGCTCGCGCTTGGGCCTCTGGGCGCGGCACCCCACGCACTGGCGCAGGGGGATCTTTTTCTCGGGCAAAGCGATCAATCCTTTCGGCGGCAAATGGCCGGACACAGCTCCGGGGCGGGTCAGCCCTCAAAGCTTTCGGGCTTGATGTCGATCTTGAAGCCGGTGAGCCGGGCGGCCAGACGGACGTTCTGCCCCTCCTTGCCGATGGCCAGGGAGAGCTGATTGTCCGGGACGATGACCCGGCAGACCTTGGAGTCGTCTAAAAATTCCACCTTGGTGACGGAGGAGGGGGAGAGGGCCGCCGCCACGTATTCGCAGGGGTCCTCGGAGTATTTGATGATGTCGATCTTCTCGTCGCGCAGCTCCTTGACCACGGCGCCCACGCGGCCGCCGCGGGGGCCCACGCAGGAGCCGATGGGCTCCACCTCGGGGTCGGAGGACCAGACGGCGATCTTGGTGCGGCTGCCCGGCTCGCGGGCGATGGACTTGATCTCCACGGTGCCGTCCATGATCTCGGGGACCTCCAGCTCAAACAGGCGCTTGACAAGGCCCGGATGGGTGCGGGAGACGCGCACCTGGGGGCCGGCCCCCAGCTTGCGCACGTCGATGACGTAAACCTTGAGCATGTCGCCCTCCCGCAGCTCCTCGCCGGGTACGCGCTCGTCGGCGGGCATGACAGCTTCGGTGTATTCACTGCCGGCACCCAGATTCAGGGTGACGGAGCCCCGGGCCGGGTCGATGCGGCTGACGGTGCCGGTCAGGATCTCGTGGCCCTTGGTGGAGAACTCCTGATAGACCTGATTGCGCTCGGCCTCGCGGATGCCCTGGATGATCACCTGCTTGGCGGCCTGGGCGGCGATGCGGCCGAATTTCTTGGTGTCCACAGGCACGTTCACCGTGTCGCCGGCGGCGGCATGCTTGTTGTAGCGCTGGGCCTCCTCGGGGAGCAGCTGGATGTCGGGATCCTCCACCTCCTCCACCACGTCCTTGCGGACGTACATGGCGATGCGCTTTTTGGCCTCGTCCACCTCCACCACCATGCGGTCCTCGGCGGCGGGGCTGTCCTTGCGGAGAGCCGCCAAAAGGGCCTGGCGGATCTTCTCGAACATATCCTCCCGGGGGATGCCCTTCTCCTTCTCGATGTCGGCGATGGCGTCAAAAAACTCTGCGTTGACTGCGTTCGGTGCGTTCATGATGACACTCCTTATAGTTATACCTTCTACGGTTTATTCATTCAAGCCTCAGACGGACCGAGGCTGTCTGGGCCGGGGAGAAGGTCTTTGTCTCCCCCGCCTTTGTTTCCAGGGTGACGGCGCCGACGTCGTAGCCGCGCAGATACCCCAGGTACTCCTTCTGACCGTCCACGGCGCTGTAGAGCTTCACGGCGATGTATGAGCCCAGGAAGCGCTGAAAATCCGAGGGCCGCTTCAACGCCCGCTCCACGCCGGCGGAGGAGACCTCGAAATTGTAGCTCTGCTCGATGGGGTCGGCCTCGTCCAGCAGAGGATCCAGCGCCCGGGAAACGGCCTCGCAGTCGTCGATGGAGACGCCGCCCTCCTTATCGATATACACGCGCAGGAACCACTCGCCGACCTCCCGCACATATTCCACGTCCCAAAGCTCGCACCCCTGGGCCTCCACCACCGGGCGGGCCAGTTCGGCGACCAGATCCGTGACCTTGCTCATGGACTCACTCCTAAATCATGGAAAATATTGCCCGCTGAAAATTTGCGTAAAAAAGAGTGGGAACATACCCACTCAAGCAAATCCTCATACCAACATACTCATTATAGCACAGGTTACCGGCCTTTGCAAGTGTTTTTTCAAATTTCGGGGCGGGATTTCTCCTGTTGACAAACGGAAAAATTTCACCTAAACTATGGGCAGGAACAAGGTAATGGAACAAGACGGACGGAAAAGGAGAATGCGCGATGAAAAAAGCTTTGGCGCTGACGCTGGCGCTTGTATGGATCGTGGCTCTGGGCGGATGTATCGCCGGAGGGCCGGGGGAGACGCTGCCCCCGGAGACCGGCGGCGGGACGCAGACGGAGGACACCGGGAAGTCCCCGGACACCACGGCCCCGGACACCACGCCGGAGGACACGACGCCCCCGGATACCCAGACCGAGGACACCGCGCCGGCTCTGCCCGTGCTGGCGGGCTTCGGCCCCGTGGCGGAGGCCGTAGGCGCGGCGGCGACGGGCTGGGAATTCATGAATACCTCCGACGCGGCCAAGCTGCTGTCCGACGGCGCCGCCGGGGCGGCCGTCCTCTCCGTGGGGGAGGCGGCGCGGATCTACAACGAGACGGACGGGGCCATCGCCGTCGCGGCCCTGCTCACCTCCGGCGGCTGGGTGATCGCCGAGCAGGGGGACGCTATCCGGGATATCTTCTCCCTGGCGGGCAAGACGGTGTACGTCCCCGCCGGCGAGGCGGAGGCGGCGGCCGTATTCGGGTACATAGCGGGGGAGTACGGCTTTGAGATCGGCTCCACGCTGAAGCTGGAGGCGACCGAGGATGCGCGAAGCAAGACGCCGGCGCTCCTGCCCGGGGATCTCTACGGAAATGCCGCCCAGAGGGCGGCCATCGACCTGCTGGCGGAGTGGAAGGACGTGACGGGCCAGAGCCTGTGGCCCGGCCTGTGCCTGGCGGTGCGCCAGGACGCGGAGGGGGCGGAGGCCCTGGCCAGCGCGGCGAAAAAAGCGCTGGAGGGGGCCAAAGCGCTTCCCGGAACGGAATATATGTATGTGACGGGGGCGGACACCCTGCGGGAGAGCCTGCGGAGCTATTTGAGCCTTCTCTACAGGCTCGACCCTGAAATCATCGGCGGGTATATCCCGGACGATGGATTTTATACCCCCTGAAAACCCTGACGGTATCGATATTAAAATTTCAAGGCCGCTGACGCGGCCTTGAAGCTTAACGGTTATTTTCGGAGTGAAAACCATGCTTTCCAGATTTATCGGGGACCGGAAATTTTACAGGACCGCTATGGCGGTGACGGTGCCCATCATGATCCAGAATTTCATCACGAACTTCGTCTCGCTCCTGGACAACCTGATGATGGGGCGCATCGGCACGGCGCAGATGAGCGGCGTGGCCATCGTTAATCAGGTGCTGTTCGTCATCAACCTGTGCATCTTCGGGGCGGTGTCCGGGGCGGGCATCTTCACCGCCCAGTACGCCGGAAGCGGGGACCAGGAGGGCGTGCGGGCCACCTTCCGCTTCAAGCTCCTGACGGTGCTGGGCATCACCGCCGTGGGGATCGGGGCGCTTCTCTGTTGGGGCGACCAGCTGATCCGGCTGTGGCTCCAGGGGGAGGGCAGTCCGGAGGAGGCGGAGCGGTTCCTGCAATACGGCAAGGCGTATCTGGCCGTGATGCTCTGGGGACTGCCGCCCTTCGCCCTCTCCAACGTCTACTGCTCCACCCTCCGGGAGAATGGCGAGACAGTGGCCCCCATGACCGCCGGGATCGTGGCGGTGGGGGTGAATCTTTTCCTCAACTATGTGCTGATTTTCGGCCATTTTGGCGCGCCGGCCCTGGGCGTCCGGGGCGCGGCCTGGGCCACGGTGATCTCCCGCTGGGTGGAGCTGCTGCTGGCCGCCGGCTGGACCCATCTGCATCCGGGCAAAATGCCCTTCGCCAGGGGGCTTTACAGGACGCTGAGGGTCCCCGCCGCCCTGGCGGGACAGATCTTCCGCCGGGGGATGCCCCTCCTGCTCAACGAGACGCTGTGGGCGGGCGGCATGGCGGTGTTGAACCAGTGCTGGTCGGTGCGCTCCCTGGACGTGGTGTCCGCCGTGAACATCGAATCCACCATCTGGAACGCCATGAGCGTGGCCTTCATGTCCACCGGCAGCGCCGTGGGGATCATCATCGGGCAGAAGCTGGGGCAGAACGAGGACAGGGACAGGGTCATGGACGAATTTTGCCGGCTGACGGCCTTCTCCCTGGCGCTGAACATCGTCACCGCGGCGCTGATGATCCTGGCCGCCCCCTGGTTCCCCAGGCTCTACGCCACCACGGAGGCGGTGCGGGCGCTGGCCGCCCGGTTCATCCGGGTGCAGGCGGTGATCCTGCCCTTCTACGCCTTTACCAACTGCTGTTATTTCGCCATGCGCTCCGGCGGCAAGACCGTCATCACCTTCCTCTTTGACTCGGTCTTTGTCTGGTGCGTCAACGTGCCCCTGGCCTACGGCCTCAGCCGGTTCACCGATCTCCCGGTGGTGCCCATGTACGCCCTGGTGCAGGGCACGGAGGCGGTCAAGTGCCTCATCGGCTTTTTCTTCATCAAAAAGAGGGCCTGGATGCAGAACATCATCGTGTGATTACCGCAGTATAAAAACAGGGCCGGAGGCGAACCTCCGGCCATGTTTTATTTTTTTCAGCGCGGTCAGGACTGGGAGCAGCGGTTGAGAAGCTCGGCCCATTTGCGGTCTACGTAGTCCTGGGCGGCCTCGATGGTCCACTCGTTGCCGGGCTTGAAGCAGTGCTTGAAGCGGCCCTGGAGGCGCATGAACTCCTCCACGGGGAGCTTCTTTTTGGGCTCGTAGCTGAGGATCCACTTGCCCTCCACCACCTCGTAGAGGGGCCAGACACAGGTCTCCACGGCCATCTTGCAGATCTGGGGCAGGAGCTCGGCGGAGTACTGCCAGCCGCGAGGGCAGGGGGCCATCACGTTGACAAAGGCGGGGCCGGGGGTGTAGATGGCCCGGTGGGCCTTCTCGTGGAAGTCCTTGAAGTTGCCGATGAAGGTGGTCTGGGCCACGTAGGGGATGTTGTGGGCGGCCATGATCACGGTCAGATCCTTCTTCTCCTGCTTCTTGCCCAGGGACTCGGTGCCCACGGGGGTGGTAGTGGCGTTGGCGAAGCGGGGGGTGGAGCTGGAGCGCTGGATGCCGGTATTCATGTACGCCTCGTTGTCGTAGCAGAAGTACACCATGTCGTGGCCCCGCTCCATGGCGCCGGACAGGGACTGGAAACCGATATCGTAGGTGCCGCCGTCGCCGCCGATGGTGATGAATTTGTATGCCTCGTTAAGCTTGCCCTTCTTGTGCAGGGCCTTGCAGGCGGCCTCCACGCCGCCGCAGACGGCGGAGGCGTTTTCAAAGGCGGAGTGGATGTAGCTGTCCTCCCAGGCGGTGTAGGGGTAGAGGAAGGAGCTGACCTCCAGGCACCCGGTGGCGTTGCAGATGACGGCCTTGTCCCCCTCGTTCAGGGCGCGGGTGATGCCGCGGCAGACGATGCCCGCGCCGCAGCCGGCGCACAGCCGGTGGCCGGGGGCGAACCGTTCGGGCTTGGAAAGCTCGACCTTATGATTGTAAGCCATCTCAAAGCACCTCCTCTTGATTGCTGCGCTGGCCGAAGTGGATGTACCGGGGGCCGGTCTCGCCGGTCTCCACGATCTTCAGAAGATGCCGGTAGACCTTCTCAATGTCCTCCACCGCGCAGTCACGGCCGGCCAGACCGTAGACCACGTCGATCATCTTCGGGGGATTGGGCAGGTCGTAGCAGGCGGAGCGCGTTTCGGCGAACAGGGGGCCGCCGCAGCCGGAATAGCCCTCGCTCTTGTCCATGACGGCCACGGCCTTCACGTTTTTGAGGGCCTGGGCCAGCTCCTCCATGGGGAAGGGCCGGAACACACGGATCTTCACAAGGCCGGCCTTGACGCCCTGGGCCCTCAGCTTTTCGACGCAGGCCTTGGCGGTGCCGGCGGTGGAGCCGATGAGCACCAGGGCCACCTCCGCGTCCTCCATGCGGTACTCCTCAAAGAAGCCGTACTTACGGCCGAAGGTCCTTTCAAAATCGGCGGCCACGTCCAGGATCACCTTTTTGGCGTTCTTCATGGCCTCGGCCTGCATGACCTTGTGCTCCATGCAGAAGGGGCAGGAGTCGTAGGGCCCCACGGCCAGGGGGTGATCCCGGCCCACCAGGGCGTGCTCGGGGCGGTACTCGCCCACGAATTTTTTCACGTCCTCGTCGGACTCCAAAAGGATGTTTTCCACCGCGTGGGAGGTGATGAAGCCGTCCTGGCAGATCATGATGGGGAGCCGGACGGAGGGGTGCTCGGAGATGCGCATGGCCTGGAGGTAGTTATCATACGCCTCCTGGTTGTTCTCGGCGTAGATCTGGAGCCACCCGGCGTCCCGGGCGCCCATGGAGTCGGAGTGGTCGTTGTTGATGTTGATGGGGCCGGTCAGCGTCCGGTTGACGCAGGCCAGGGTGATGGGCAGGCGGCTGGAGGCGGCCACGTAGAGGACCTCGTACATGAAGGCCAGCCCCGCGGAGGAGGTGGCTGTCACGGCCCGGGCGCCCGCCGCGGCGGCGCCGATGCAGGTGGACATGGAGGAGTGCTCGCTCTCCACGGTGACGTACTCGGTGCCCACCTTGCCGTCGGCCACGTACTGGGCGAAGTACTGGGGGATCTCGGTGGAGGGGGTGATGGGGAAGGCGGCAAACACGTCGGGGTCGATCTGCCGCATGGCGGTGGCGATGGCCTCGTTGCCGGAAAGACGTTCACGGATGCTCATTGGTGTACCTCCTGTTCCATGGTGATGGCCTGGAAGGGGCAGACCTTCCAGCAGATGCCGCAGCCCTTGCAGTGGTCATAGTCGAAATCCGTCCGCTTACCCGCCTTCACGGGGATGGAGGAGTCGGGGCAGAAGGGGGCGCAGAGAAGGCACTGGCGGCACTTTTGGGGATCCCACACGGGCCGGTTGGAGCGCCATTCGCCGGTTTTCGTAAGCCGCGAGGTGCCGCCCTCGTAGATCTCTCCGCCGGGGGTCATCTCCTGCCAGGGGGACTGTTCGTTGATGTTTTCGGCCTTTTGGAAACTCATAAGCCGCGCACCTCCTTCATGGATTCTATGAGACAGTTCATGTTGCCCTCGATGACCTGGGGCTTGGTGGCGAATTTGTGGTGGAAGGACGCCTCCATATCGGCGATGAACTGGTCGGGATCCAGCACGCCGCTGACCTTCACGATGGCCGCCAGCATGGGCGTGTTGGGGAAGTACCGGCCCAGGTACCGCTCGGAGATCTTCCTGGCGTCGATGGTACAGACCTTCCCGGTATAGCCACGCAGGAGGGGCCGCAGCTCCTCCGGCTCCCGGGGGGAGTTGATGACGATGGCCCCCTCGGGATCCAGGCCCGCCGTCACATCCACGGCGTGGAGGAGGGATTCGTCCACCACCACAACATAGTTGGGGTTATAGATGTTGGAGTGGATGGTGCAGGGAACGTCGCTGATGCGGTTGTAAGCGGTGATAGGCGCGCCCATCCGCTCAGGGCCGTATTCCGGGAAGCCCTGGACGTGCTTGCCGGAGGCAAAGGCGGCGTCGGCCAGCAGGAGACAGGCCGTCTTGGCCCCCTGCCCGCCCCGCCCGTGCCAGCGGATCTCGGTCATGGTTTTGTTCATGGAACTACCTCTTTTCATTGAAAAAAGCGCCCGCCCCGTAAAGGGACGGACGCCATAAGTTGACACCGTTGTACCACCCGTTACTGCGTACACGACGATACGCGCCTCCTGTAACGGGGAGAACCGTCAGCGCCTACTCCAGATCTGTTTGGGGCTGAAACTCCGGAGTGATATTCGGACAGGCCCTCCGGCGCCGGATTTCCACCATCCACCGGCTCTCTGCGGCCTCGGGCAAGCCTACTGTCTCCATCATCGTCTTTGCTTCTTTAAATTGTGCTTCGTATTGTACCCCTCGCCGGCGGCGCTGTCAAGGTACATCTTTGACAAAAAAGACTGTTCTCCGCGCCGAAAATCCGGTTTTATCATAAAATTCAGGGGAAATCGGGAGCCGCCAGCTATACCCCTCCTCCATCTGGGCGCCGCATCTGAGACACTTTCTCACGGCCTTCGCCTCTCCCGCTTTACGGTCTTCCGCAGATGATCCAGGGGGCGGGCTCGGCGTCGAAGGTGTTTTTGGAGGTGAGCTTGGAGACGGAGATCTGCAGCGCCTCCACGTCCGACAGGCCGTATTGGCGCAGACGGTCGGGCAGGGAGGCGGCGCACCGGAAGTCCAGGGTGTAGACGACGAACTCCATGGCGGGGTTGAGCTTCAAAAGGCACTCCATCTCCCGCTCCATGCTGGCGGAGGCAACCAGGAAGGTGAGCGCGGGTACCGGCAGGCCCTCCAGGGTCTTTTCGTCCACATGGTCGATGACGGTGATGTTGTTGAGGCCGAACTGGTGGGCGTTCTCCTCCACGGTGCGGCGGTCCCGCTGGCTGTACTCCACGGCGATGACCGTGCCCTCCGGGGCCAGGATGGCCGTCTCCACGGCGATGGAGGCCCCGCCGATGACGCAGACCGTGTCGGCGCTGGAGACGTGCATCTTGTTCAGGATCACCGCCCGGATCTCGCTGCCCACATAGTGGACGGAGCCCCGGAAGAAGTCGGAGTTGCGCATACCGATCTTGGTGGTGGAGCGGGCGTTGGGGTTCAGGATCAGCATCCCGGCGGAGGCGTTGATGCCCCGGTTGATCATATCCTTCACCTGGGAGTGGAGAATGGGCCCTGTGGGTTCTGAGCCCTCGTTATACCAGACGTCGCACTCCCCCAGGCCCGCGTCCCACATGCGGTAGAAGATGTCCGGGTGGCCCGCCTCGGTGAACACCAGCACGGCGGGGCGGGATTCCACCGTGGGGATCAGGTTCTTGTTCTTGCGGGTGATGTCCAGGATCTTGACCTTCTCCAGATCCACCTGCATGTTTTCGGCGAAATAGGTGAGCCAGGCCAGAATGTGGGCGTTGGTGAACATGTTTTCCATGACGGTCCCTCCGAATGAAAAGATAGGGGTGCGCTTCCCGGAAACGGGCGATAAATCAAATAACGGGTATAAAAATATTTTACCACATTTTTCTGGAAAACGCAACCGTTTCCGTCACGCGCCGCGAAAAAGCGCGGGGATTTTTTCATTCGGAGCGGCCCATCCCTCAAAATCCGCCGCCCGACCTGGCATCGTCGTGATATTGGGCCTGCGCCTCAAAGTATTCCGCCATCCCGCTGACCTCCACGGCGGGGACATAGGTTTGAGCGTAAGCGGTGCTGCCGTTTTCGGCCTGCCCCAGGGCTTTGTAAAAGACGTAAAAGGGCAAGGCACCGGTGGGAGTGCCGCCCGCCTCGTTCCAGGTGGTGATATAGGTGAGGCCCCAGGCGTCGTAGGTGTCGAAGGTCACCGCCTCCTGCTCCGCCATGCACAGCGGGCAGGAGTGGCCGCCGAACACCCAGCCCTTCCGGAGGTATTCCTCCGCCTTCTCCAGGCCCATGAGAGGGCCATAGTCCTTCTCACAGTACCCCGCGCCGGGGGGAACGCGGCCCTGGCGGTAAGAGACGGTGACGATTCCCAGCACGCGGTCGCTGACAATGTCACCGGGGTAGTTTTCGGCGTTGTCAAAGCTCAGTTGGACGTAGTCGCTGACCGGCACATCCAGATACGCGTTCAGCGGGTGGGCGGACGCGTCGTAGAAATACACATCCAGCCACGCGGCCCCGTGCTCCGACCAGCTGTCGTAATGGCGGGATATTCGGATATCCGGGAGGCTGACGCCGAAAATCGCGGACAGCTCCCGCCGCAGCGGCTCCAGGGCGGCAATGATTTGTTCGTCGCTCAGACTCTGATCCACGGTCACCGGGACGCCGTTCAGGGCGAGGGGGCCCTCCGCGTGGGACAGGCTGAGATAATTGGCGTCCCCCTTCTGAAAGGCGATCAGCGGACAGCCGGGAACGTCAAAGTCCATCTCCGGCCAGCCGCCGAGCCCCTCCCGTGTGACAGCGGAGGGGACGGACAGACCCGCCGCCCCGGCAAGCCGGGGAAGGGTGCCGTTTGCGAAGTCCTGAAGCTCCGCGCTGTCGGGGGCCGTGTCCGGGGCCTCATAGCCGTACCCCGGCAGATACTTCGCCTCCGTCCTACGTATCCCCAAATACGACACGTCCGGCGCGTAGACCTTCTGATAGGCGCGGGTGGCCGCGTCGCCCATCATTTTGACCTGCCGAAAGGCCGCGCCGGCCTCCTGGGCGGTCAGGGTCAGATGGGGGCTCACGGTGTCGTCCCCGGCGGTATCCGGGGGGAGCGTCCCGGCTGTGTCGGCATGATCGCCGGTGTCGGCGGTGACCGGCGGCCGGACGTCTACCGGACCGTGCGCGCGCCAGTACCCGTAGCCCGTCAGGCCCCCGGCGACGATCAGGGCCAGGCACGCCGCCAGGGCCAGGGGCCGCTTTATATTCTTTTTGGGCCTGGCGTCGGGGGCGGCCTGGAGAATAAATCTCCCGTCTATCCCGCCAAGCTCCGTGAGGATCGTTTTTCCGTTCATAGGATGAAGCCCTCCTTTTCCAGGTGCTTTTTCAGATTTTTTCGGGCGCGGCAGAGGGCGCTGGTGACGGCGCTTTCGCTCAGGCCCAGGCTTTCAGCGATCTCCGCCACCGGGCAGGCGTACCAGTACCGGCGCAGGAAGAGGATTCGCGTCCGCTCCGGCAGGGAGCGGAGGAAGCCGTTCAGGGCTTCCCGCAGGGCCAGACTGTCCGCTGGGTCCCCGGCGGGGTCGGGGACGCACTCGTCCAGCTCCGCCGCCAGCGCCTCCGTGCCGCCGCGCTTTTGGGCCGCCCGCTTCTCCGCCATATCCAGGGCCAGATGGCGGCATACCGCGGCGGCGTAGGCCTTGAGGCTGTCGGGCCGCCTGGGCGGGATGGCGTTCCAAAGCCGCAGATACGTCCCGTTGACGGCCTCGGCGGCCTCCTCCCCGTCGCCCAGGATCCGTTGGGCGACGCCCCGGCACAGAGCGCCGTATTGACGTTCCGTCTCCTCCAGGGCGCGCTCCGAGCGCGACCAGTAGAGGTCGACAATCTCCCTGTCGGTCATCCCGACACCTCCTTTCGTGATCCTTGGAAGGCCTTCATCTGATTAGACGGAAAAACCCGCCCCGCCGTCACGGCGGGTGGAAAAATTTCTTTCGTTTCCCTTTTGACCCCTCCTGCCCGCCGGGTTTTATGCGTTTACCGTCGATGAATACACCGCGGCCGCTGATTGGCAGACGGTTTTTGACAAGCCGAGGCGGCGGGCCCTTGCGCCCGCCGCCTCAGCTTGTCAAAAAAC
Source organism: uncultured Oscillospiraceae bacterium (assembly GCA_947631845.1). Taxonomy (GTDB): domain Bacteria; phylum Bacillota; class Clostridia; order Oscillospirales; family Oscillospiraceae; genus RUG626. The sequence continues at coordinate 16,248 of CANRMY010000013.1, forward strand.
TCAAACCCGGCGCGGCTTATGCGGCGCCGGGTTTTGAAAGGAGGGTGGACGGCGTCAGCGGCTCTGGATGTTGCCGGAGATCTCCCCCAACGCGCGGGCCGTCTCCCTATCCAGGGCGGCGGTCCTGGCCAGATCCCCCAGGGAGAGCATCCCCACCAGTTTCCCGTTTTCGGTGACGGGGAGCCGCCGCACCTGGCCGCGTCCCATCAGCTCCGCCGCCCGTTCCACGTCCTCGCCGGGGTTCACGGAGATGACGCCCCTGGTCATCAGCCGCTCCACCGGCGTGCGCTCCGGGTCGTCCCCCGCCGCCACGCACCGGGTGACGATGTCCCGGTCGGTGACGACGCCGTGGACGCGGCCATCCTCGTCGCACACGGGCAGGGAGCCGATGTTGTGGCGGCTGAGGAGCCGCGCCGCCAGACCGGCGCTCTCCTCCGGCGTGACGGAGACGGTGGAATCGCTCATAAGCTCGGATACCTTCATATGTTTACCCTCCCAAACGGTCTTTTCCTTATTATGAACGGAACGGGTGAAAAATATACCGGTTGCCACCGGGCGGAAACCGCGTTATAATGGGAAAAACAACACACGGGGAGGCGGCGGAGACGGACGCGGAAACATACATGCGGGAGGCCCTTTCGTTGGCGCGGGAGGCCGCTCAGGCCGGGGAGACGCCCGTAGGGGCGGTGATCGTGGACGGCCAGGGCCGGATCGTGGGCCGGGGCCGCAACCGCACCGAGGAGCGGGACGCCACCTGTCACGCGGAGACGGAGGCCATCCGGGACGCCTCCGCGAAGCTGGGCTGGCGGCTGACGGGGTGCAGTCTGGTGGTCACCATGGAGCCCTGCCCCATGTGCGCCGGGGCGGCCCTGAACGCCCGGCTGGACGCCATCTATTACGGCGCGCGGGATCCCCGGGCCGGGGCCTGCGGCGGGGTCTTCAACCTGTTCATGGAGCGGCTGGACCGGCGCGTGAGGGTCTACGGGGGCGTTCTGGAGGAGGAGTGCCGTGCGCTCCTGGGGGAATTCTTCCGGCAAAAGCGGTAACCCCCGCCGCCTTGCCAAAAAAAGATCATTTTTCCGGCGGGATGCGCGGAAAAATGATCTTTTGCGGATATTCGGTCAAGCTTTTACCCGGATATGCCCGTCAGCACGGCCAGATAGACGGTCCCGGCGGGATCGGGGGCGTCCAGCCTCACGGCCTCGTCCCGGTGGGCCTCAAAAAACGCCTCCGGCACGGCGTAGCCCCGGTCACCGTTGGCAAAGAGGTAGTCGGGGGCGGCTTCGGCGATCTCCTCCGGGAGTTCCCGGAAATACGCCACGGCCCGGACGCCGGCCAGGTCGTCCACGCCGTCCAGGACAGCGGGCTGGCCGGGGAGGCCGATCCTCGCGTCGGGGAAGAGGCTGACGGGCGTACCCGTATCGCCGCTGTAGGCGGAGAGGCCGGTATCGGCCGCCGGCGTCCTGCCGCTGTGAGGCAGGCACACCAGGGCCAGCGCCGCCGCGGCGGCCGCCAGGCTCACCGCCAGGCCCGTCCGGCGGATCATCACGGTTTTGCGCGTCCGCTTCACGCGCTCCACCCCCTCCAGAACGCCCCGCAGCAGGGCCTCCGGGGGGTCTTTTTCTACGCTCAACGTATCGTGTACGCCGGTGAGGAGGGTAAGAAGCTCCCGGCACGCCCGGCAGCTCTCCAGATGGACGCGCAGCTCCGCTTCGCCGGCCTCGTCCAGCGCGCCGTCAAGGTAGAGGCTGATCAGATCCTCAAAACGCTCGTGGTCACTCATGACGCCGCGCCTCCTTTTCCCCGTCCTGCCTATTTGACTGTGTATCAAAGGAAATTGTTCCACGTTTTTTCAAAATTTCCCCCAGCGCCGCCCTGGCCCTGGCCAGCCGGGATTTGACGGTGCCCTCCTCCACCTTCAGCGCCGAGGCGATGTCCGCGTAGCTCATCTGCCGGTACTCCCGCATCAGGAGGATGCGCCGCTTGTCCTCGTCCAGCGCCAGCACCGCCTCCCGCACGGCCTCCATACGCTCCCGCCGCTCCACCTGCTCGTCCGGCGTGGGTCCGTCGTCGGGCATGTCCGGCACGGCGCCGTCCCCGTCCTGGGACAGGGACACCAGCTTGCCCCGACGGGATTTTTTGATGATGTCCATGCTGGCGTTGTAGGTGAGCCGGTACAGCCACACCGACAGGCGGCTCTCGCCCCGGAAGGAGCGGAGGTTCTGATACGCCTTCAAAAAGGCGTCCTGGGAGGCGTCCAGCGCGTCCTGCTCGCTGCCCGTCAGCTTGTAGGCCAGGTTGTAGACGTTCTTCTGGTGCTCCCGCACGATCTGCTCAAAGGCGGATCCGTCGCCGGACGAGGCCGCCCGCACGAGCCGAAGCTCCTCCTCAACCGTCACGCTCTCCCCTCCTCTCCCCGTCGCGCAGGAAGTCCAGCACATCCCGCGCGGCGGCCTCCACGTCCGCCAGCGTCTCTACGGACATGATCTGACGGCGGAAAAAAGCCGCCCGGGGCATCCCGTGGAGGTACCAGGCCAGGTGCTTCCTGGCCTCCAGGCAGGCGGACTTCTCCCCCACATGGGCGCTGGCCGCCCTGACCTGCTCCAGGGCGGTCCTGACGCGCACGGCGTAATCCGGCGGCGCGGGGATCTCCCGCCCCTCCAGCGCCGCCTCCGCCTCGGCGAAAAGCCACGGGTAGCCCTGACAGCCCCGGCCGATCATCACGCCGTCCGCGCCGGTGGTTTTTAGTATGCGCACGGCGTCCCGGGCCGTAAACACGTCGCCGTTGGCAAATACAGGAATCGAAACGGCCTCCACCACCTGCCGGATGGCGTCCCAGTCGGCGCGGCCGGAATACATCTGCTGACGCGTCCTGCCGTGGACCGCCACGGCGGCGGCGCCGGCGTCCTCGCACATCCGGGCGAAGGCCGCGCAGTTGACGCTCCCCGCGTCCCAGCCCTTGCGGAATTTCACCGTCACGGGCCTGTCGGAATTTCTGATTACCGATTCGATGATTTTTTGCGCCAGCTCCGGCGTCTTCATCAGCGCCGAGCCGTCCCCGGCGTTGACGATCTTCCCCATGGGACAGCCCATGTTGATGTCGATCACGTCGCAGTCGGAGATCCGGCAGACCTTGGCCGCCGCCTCGCCCATGCAGACGGGGTCGGAGCCGAAGATCTGCGCGGCGGCGGGGTGCTCGCCGGGGGCCAGCTCCAGCAGCTGAAGGGACTTCTTGTCCTGGTGCATCAGCGCCATGGCGGACACCATCTCCGTGACGGTGTATCCCGCCCCCAGGGAGCGGCACACGGACCGGAAGGCGATATCCGTGACGCCGGCCATAGGCGCCAGCGCCAGCCTGGAATCGATATGGACCCGGCCGATGTTCACAGACATCCCTCCCTCGAAATTCGTAAAGCATATTGTACGAAATTTCGTGTCAAATGTCAAGAACCGCGCTCCGGTGGGAAAAAATCGCGCTTTATGCAATTTGCCTCTTGAAACCGGCGCGGGGATGGTCTACAATACTCCCATACTGTGCAGAGTAGGCCGGCGCGCGTCAAGTGCTTCGGGGACGGAGAGTTGCCCCGGGGACGAAGAAAGCAGCGCTTTCGCGGTGCGCCTGCCGCATCCCGCTGCGACAGAGGATAGCCATATCTCCTGCCTTGTGGACAGTTCTGCATGGAGGGAGGTATTTTTTGTGGAGAAAATCAGGCAAAATCTTGTCGAATCGGCCCTGGAGCTGAAAAAGCTCCGGGTGCTCACCACCCTCGCCGTCATGGGGGCGCTGTCCCTGGCCCTGAAGGCCGCCGACGTGGACATCGGGGGCGTCGCCTCCATCGGTTTCGCCGGCATCCCCAACCAGGTGGTGGATATGCTCTTTGGGCCGGTGACGGGGACGTTCTTCGGCGGGGCCATGGACGTGCTGAAATTTTTCATCAAGCCCACCGGCGCCTTCCACTTCGGCTACACCTTCAACGCCATGCTGGCGGCCTTTATCTACGGGTGCTTCTACTACAAAAAGCCCGTCCGCTTCTGGCGCATCCTGGCGGCCAAGGGGCTCATCGAGGTGGTGGTCAACCTGGGGTTCGGCACGCTGTGGTCGGCCCAGCTCTACGGGCGGGCGTTCCTGGCGACGCTGAAGCTGAGAATCGGTTGGAGCCTCTTCATCAACTGGCCCCTGAACACGGCTGTTTTCTACCTCATCGCCAAGGGGCTGGAAAAAGCGGGGGTTTTTAGGAAAGGCTGAAAAGCCGCTTTCCGTTCTCCAGGGTGATCCGGGCCACGTCCGCGACCTCCATGCCCCGGATCTCCGCGATCTTCTCCGCCACCAGATGGACGAACAGGGAGGAGTTGCGCTCCCCCCGGTGGGGGACCGGGGCCATATAGGGGCTGTCCGTCTCAATGACCATGCGATCCAGAGGCATCTTCTCCACCACCTCCAGCACACGGCGGGCGTTTTTGAAGGTGACCACGCCGGTGAAGCCCAGGTAAAAGCCCATATTCAGCAGCAGCTTCGCCGTCTCCCAGCTCCCGGAGTAGCAGTGGACGACGCCCCGCGCGCCGGGGTGGGCCTTTAAAATGTCCAGGTTGTCGGCCACCGCCTCCCGCTCGTGGATGATAACGGGCTTGTCCAGCTCCCGCGCCAGCGCCAGCTGCCGGGCGTACACCCGCCGCTGTACGTCCCGGGGGGAGAAGTCGTAGTGGTAGTCAAGGCCGATCTCGCCGATGGCCACGCACTTGGGGTCGGCGGCCAGGGCGCGGATCTCCTCCGGGTAATCCGCCGCCGCCTCCCCGGCCTCGTGGGGATGGACCCCGGCGGCGAACCAGACAAAGTCGTGCTCGTGGGCGATGTCCCGGGCCTTTTTGGCCGAGGCGATATCCGAGGCCGGGTCCACGATGAGCTCCACGCCGGCTTCCCGTACTTTTGCCAGCAGCTCCCCCCGGTCGTCGTCAAATTTTTCGTCGTCGTAGTGGGCGTGGGTGTCAAAGAGCATAAACTTTTCCCCCATTTTGTGTGAAATTTGAAAAAAACTCTTGCAATCCTGCCGAAATTATGATAGCATAGAATTCCCGCGAATGAAAGTACAATATTATCTTAAAAAGGATTGATTATTTTGGAAATCGCAATCACCATCATCCAGCTCATCGCCTGTGTGGCTCTTGTGGTCATCGTCCTTATGCAGAGCGGCAAGAGCGCCGGCCTCTCCGGCGCCATCGGCGGCGGCAGCGGCGACACGTTCCTGGCCAAGAACAAGGCCAAGACCCTGGACGCGCGTCTGGCCCGGCTCACCAAGTGGGTGGCCGCCCTCTTCATCGTCCTGACCCTGGTGCTGGATTTCTTCGTAAAATAAGCGGTCAAAAAATACCGGAAGCCGTCAGGCTTCCGGTATTTTTTTGCGAAAAGCGAATTTCCGCAAATCTTATTTAGACCTTGTAAGGGCCGCCGTCATGCGTAACGATTCCTCAATATTTTTCGCTATCTCCCAACGAACAATTTATCCGTACGGGCCGGACACCCGGCCGGCCCGCCAAACGAATTACGATAAAACCATCGTACAACCTTGTAGGGGCCGCCTCTCTTGGCGGCCCGCCGAATTTCCGGCGCAGTATGTATGATGCACCCGTAAGGGCCGCCGTGGGCGGCGGCCCGTACAGCGTTTAAAGATAGGTTTTCAGGAAGGCGGAAGGCGGGCCGGCCGGATGTCCGGCCCGTACGGAACATTTTGCGAGAATAATTCAATAGATAATTTAATTATTTAAATATTTTTTGCAAGGACATGCGCCTCGAAAAAAATCCCTTTTGTTTTGCGGAGCGTGCTAATAGGGACCCAGCCGGGCTGTTGCCCGGCTGGGGAGACTGTCGAAAAAGCCCTAACGGGCTTTTCCGCCAAAGGGAACGTGCGGTCAATTTTCTCTGAATTTTGCGAAATTCAGAGAAAATTGACCTGCTGTTGCCCTGCGCGCACCCCAAAGGGGCACGCTTGTGCGACAAAAGGGATTTTTCCCGACGCACATGTCGCCGGGAAAAATATTGAATTTGAGTTTTTTGACAGACTGCCCAGCCGGGCTGTTGCCCGGCTGGGAGAGGACGGCGCGGGCGGCGTGACAGCAGGAACCCCTTGGCCGAATTTCGCAAAATTCAGTCAAGGGAGTTCGCACGTTTCTTATTGGCCTTTGAAGGCCGCCTTGCGGCCTTCAAAGCCAGAGAAGATTAGTCTAATGCCGCCGTGATGATGGCCATGGTGTAGACCTCGTCGGCATTGCAGCCGCGGGAAAGGTCGTTGATGGGGGCGTTGAGGCCCTGGAGGATGGGGCCGTAGGCGTCGTAGCCGCCCAGGCGCTGGGCAATCTTGTAGCCGATGTTGCCGGCCTCGATGAGGGGGAAGATGAAGGTGTTGGCGTAGCCGGCCACGGAGGAGCCGGGGAACTTCAGCTGTCCCACGGTGGGGGAAACGGCGGCGTCAAACTGCATCTCGCCGTCGATGGCCAGGTCGGGGGCCATTTCCTTGGCTATCTTCGTGGCCTCGGCGGAGAGGGCCACGGTGCCGCCCTTGCCGGAACCCTTGGTGGAGAAGCTGAGAAGCGCCACCTTGGGGTCGATGCCGAAGAGCTTGGCGGTCTTGGCGGTCTCTACGGCCACCTCGGCCAGCTTCTGCGCGCCGGAGATAGCCACGTTGCCCTCCTTGTCCAGGGTGTCCTCATAGGAGAGGTTGATGGCGCAGTCGCCCATGCAGATGGTCTTCAGGTTCTCCTCGCCGGTCTCCCGGGTGAGGATGAAGGCGGAGGACACCAGATGCGCGCCGGGCTTCGTCTTGATGAGCTGGAGGGCCGGACGGACGGTGTCGGCGGTGGAGTAGGTGGCGCCGCCCAACAGGCAGTCGGCCACGCCCATCTTCACCAGCATGGTGCCGAAATAGTTGCCCTTTTGGAGAGCCGCGCGGCACTCGTCGGCGGTCATCTTGCCGCGGCGCAGGGCCACCATGGTGTCCACCATCTTGTCCATGTCGGGGTAGTTTGCCGGATCCACGATCTGGCTGTCGCCGATGTCAAAGCCGCCCTTGGCCGCGGCGGCCTTCACCGCGTCGGGATCGCCCACGAGAACGACGGTGAGAAGCCCCTCCTTCACCAGACGGTCCGTGGCCTCCAGGATACGGGCGTCGGTGCCCTCGGTGAACACAATGCGCCGTCCCGCGCCCTGAAGCTTTTTCTTGAGATTGTCTATCATTTCCATGGGTATCTACCTCCGTAATTTTGATTGATGAGAATATTTTACCACTACCTATTCCGGTATGCAAGTGATTTTTACTCTTTATACAGTCCCCGCAGCAGCTCGATCTCCTTTTTATACCCCTCCAGCTCATTGGGCGTCTCCAGGTAGAACGGAAGCTTTCTCAGCGCCGGATGGTTGATGATCCGCGCGATGGCCTCCAGGCCCAGGGAGCCGCCGCCGATGACCTCGTGCCGGTCCTTGTGGCTGGAAAACGGGTTTTTGGAGTCGTTTAAGTGGATGCACTTGAGCCTGTCAAGGCCGATGACCCGGTCAAATTCCGTCAGCACCCCGTCTAAGTCGTTCACGATGTCGTACCCGGCGTCGTAGACGTGGCAGGTGTCCAGACACACGCCCAGCTTGTCCGAAAGCTTCACCCGGTCGATGATCTCCCGGAGCTCCTGAAAGCTCCGCCCCACCTCGGAGCCCTTGCCGGCCATGGTCTCCAGCAGGACGGTGGTGCGCTGTTCCGGCTTCAGGGTCAGATCCAGCGTCTCGGCGATGAGCTCGATGCCCCGCTCCGTCCCCTGGCCCACATGGGAGCCGGGGTGGAAGTTATAGTAGTTCCCCGGCAGCCACTCCATCCGCGTAAAGTCGTCGGCCATGGTCTGGCGGGCAAACTCCAGCGTCTCCGGCTTGGCGGCGCAGGGGTTGATGGTGTAGGGCGCGTGGGCCAGAAAGGAGTTGAGGCCCCGCTCCCGCGCGATTTGAAGGAACTCCGCGATATCCTTCTCGTCTATGGGCTTGGCCCCGCCGCCCCTGGGGTTGCGGGTGAAGAACTGGAAACAGCTGGAGCCGGTGTACAGGGCGTCCCGGGCCAGGGCGGCGTAGCCCCCGGACACGGAGAGATGACAGCCAATGTTGAGCATACGATTACCCCCTTTTTCACCGCTATTATACAGGAACGGCGGGCGTTTTGCAAGACTCCCGCCGTCTTTCGGTTGACACGGCCCCGCCGGATTTGGTATACTTGGGAAAAACAGGTGAAAAGAGTGATCTTATGTATAACCCCTCCGATACACGTTACGACGCCATGCCCTACAACCGGGCCGGCGACAGCGGCCTGAAGCTGCCCGCCATCTCCCTGGGTCTGTGGCACAACTTCGGCGACACCGCGTCCTACGACGCCATGCGTCAGCTTGTCTTCACCGCCTTCGACTGTGGGATCACCCACTTCGACCTGGCCAACAACTACGGCCCCCAGCCGGGGAGCGCCGAGCGGAACCTGGGCCGGATCCTCCGGGAGGACTTGGGCGGATACCGGGACGAGCTGATCGTCACCACCAAGGCCGGCTACGACATGTGGCCCGGCCCCTACGGCAACGGCGGCAGCCGGAAATATCTGCTGGCCAGCCTGGATCAGAGCCTCCGGCGCCTGGGGCTGGACTATGTGGACGTCTTCTACCACCACCGGCCCGACCCGGAGACGCCGCTGGAGGAGACCATGGGCGCCCTGGCTCAGGCCGTCCGGTCCGGGAAGGCGCTGTACGCGGGCCTGAGCAACTACGACGGGGAGCGCATGGAACGGGCGGCGGCGATTTTAGAGGCGATGGGCGTCCCCTTCGTCATCAACCAGAACCGCTACTCCATCTTCAACCGCTCCATCGAGCAAAACGGGCTGAAGGACGCCTCGGCCCGCCTGGGCAAGGGCATCGTGGCCTTCTGCCCCTTAGAGCAGGGCCTGCTCACCGACCGGTATTTAAAGGGCATCCCCGCCGACAGCCGCATCCGCACCGACGGGCGCTTTTTGAAGGAGAACGCCCTGACGGAGGAGAAGCTGGGGAAGATCCGCGCCCTCAACGATATCGCCGCCCGCCGGGGCCAGACTCTGGCGCAGATGGCTCTGGCCTGGATCCTGCGGGACGGCGTGGTCACCACCGTCCTCACCGGCGCGTCCCGGCCCCAACAGATCCTGGACAACGTGAAGGCCGCCGAAAACACCGCCTTCACCGCCCAGGAGCTGGCCGAGATCGACGCCGCCAGCCTGTAAGAGAGAGCCGCACCCGGGATCCGTTGTTACGCTTGCGCTTTCCTCTTTTTCAGCAGCAGTACCGTCACCGTCACGGCCGCGGCCAGGAGGGGGAGGCGCGGGACGCCCAGGAGGAGGTTCACCAGATCCACGATGACATTTATCCTGTGCCAGTCCGGAGCCGTGGTGACGGTGGACGGGTCCGGCAGATGCTCGATAACCAGCCGGGAGGCGGCGGGCAGGATCACCATCGCCAGGAGCCACAGCCCCACCGCCAGGATGACGGTCTTGGCGTTCCGGGGCAGGACCGTCCTTCGGAAGGACAGCACCGTCCAGAGGATCATCAACACATCCACCGCCAGCAGAGCGCCGGAGACCCAGAGTGTTGCGGGCGACGTACCCGCCAGAAGCTCCGGGTGCCAGAGATAGAAGACGATCCCCGCGGGGGAAACGCCGGTGGCGGACGCCAGATACATCTCCACTATCAGCACCGCCGACCACACCGCCCACAGGGCCGGACGCTTCCTACAGGCAAGGCACAGGATCCCGGGCACGCACAGGGGCACGGTGAGAAGCAGGATCCCAAAGCCCGCCAGAAACAGTCCCAGCAGGGTGCCCACCCCGGCGATGATCAGCAGGATTGCCCCCGCCAGCCGCGCGCCGGTCAGGGGCCTGCCCGCGTCCGCCCGCGATTCCGGTGCCGGCGGCGCGGCCTCCGACCGTGCCGTACCGTTCTCCGTATTTTCCGGCGCGGCGGGGCCGGGCCTGTCCAGCACCAGCTCGTCCAGGGTCACATGGAACAGCTCCGAAAGCCTGACAAGCTTCTCCAGCTCCGGCACCGAGACGTCCGTCTCCCACTTGCTCACCGACTGCCGCGATACGTCCAGCTTCTCCGCCAGGGCGTCCTGGGAGAGGCCGGCTTTGTTGCGCAATTCATAAAGTTTTGTTCCAAGGCTCATAGGTAAGCCCCCTTTCATACGTTATCTTACTAAAAAAGCGCCGGGTTGTCTGCAAACCGGCGCTTTGAAATTGCGCAACTGTCAGTTGCGGAACGTTTAAAATACGTTATTATTTATGCAAATTTTGAATTTATCAAAAATACTTCAAAAATATACTTGACAATAATTTTGATATACCGTATAATGCACCCACACAAAAGCTTCACGTCACTTCGCCCGCGTGTCGCAGTAGGCGCACCGGTAAATCCGGTTTTCCCGGTCGGTGAGCTTGAAGATGTGCTGGATCTCCTGCTCGGTGGAGGTGATGCACCGGGGATTTTTGCAGCGGATCACGTCCCGGATCTCGTCGGGCAGGTCGGGGTGGCGCTTTTCCACCCGTTCGCCGCCCCGGATGATGTTGACGGTGATGTGGGGGTCGATGTAGCCCAGCAGGTCAAAGTTCAGGTCGATGACCTCGTTGATTTTCAGGATATCCTTCTTCCCCCGCTTGCCGGAGGGGGCGTTTTTGATGAGGGCCACCTCACAGCTCAGCTTGTCCAGCCCTAAGTAGCCGTACAGCTCCATGCCCCGCCCCGCGGGGATGTGGTCGATAACGATCCCGTCCACGATGGTACCGATAAGCATCTCACTCCACCTCCAACAGCATCAGGATCAGGGCCATACGGATAAATTTACCGTTGAGCACCTGCTTAAAGTAACAGGCCCGGGGATCTGAGTCGATAGCGACGCTGATCTCGTTGACCCGGGGCAGGGGGTGCAGGATGGACAGATCCGCCTTGGCGCCCGCCAGCTTGTCCGGGGTCAGGATATAGGTGTCCTTCAGGCGCACATAGTCCGCCTCGCTGATGAACCGCTCCCGCTGGACCCGGGTCATGTAGAGGACGTCCAGCGCCGGCATGGCCTCCAAAAGGGACTCCGTCTCCCGGTATTGGACGCCGGAGGCGTTGAGGATATCCGTGCGCACATGCTCGGGGACCTTCAGCTCCTCCGGGGAGATCAGCACGAAATCCACGCCCTCATAGCGGCTCATGGCCCCTAAGAGGGAGTGTACCGTGCGGCCAAATTTCAGGTCGCCGCAGCACCCCACGGTCATGTGATGGAGCCGCCCCTTCTCCCGCTGGATGGTGAGCAGGTCGGTGAGGGTCTGGGTGGGGTGGTTGTGGCCGCCGTCGCCGGCGTTGATGACGGGGATGCTGGCGTTCATGGCCGCCACCCGGGGCGCGCCCTCCTTGGGGTGGCGCATGGCGATGATGTCCGCGAAGCAGCTGATGACCCTGGCGGTGTCCGCCACGCTCTCGCCCTTGGCGGCGGAGCTGGACTGGGCCTCGGAAAAGCCGATGACCGAGCCGCCCAGCTCCAGCATGGCCGACTCGAAGCTCAGGCGGGTGCGGGTGGAGGGCTCGTAAAAGAGGGTAGCCAGCTTCTTGCGGCGGCATTTTTCAGCGTATTTGTCGGGGTTTTCGATGATGTCCTGGGCCTTGGCGATCAGGGCGTCGATCTCCTCAACGGTGAGGTCGGCGATATCCAAAAGACTTCTCATTTTTTCGCTCCGTTCACCGCCAGATAGTCGCGGATCCGTTTTACGTTTTCGGCGTTCTCCGGCTTCTCCTCCAGGTACTCGATGATGTCCCACACGTCCACCACGGAATAGACCGGGAAGCCGAACTCCTCCCGGATCTCCTCCATGGCGCCCTTGTCGGTTTTTCCCTTCTCGCCCCGGTTCACCATGATGAGGCAGGCGGCCACCTTCGCGCCCTCCAGCTGAGAGAGGATCTCCATGCTCTCCCGGATGGCGGTACCGGCGGTGATCACGTCCTCGGTGATGACGATCTCCTCCCCGGCCTGGGGGACGTGGCCCACGATGGTGCCGCCCTCCCCGTGATCCTTGGCCTCCTTGCGGTTGAAGCAGAAGGGGACATCCAGCCCCTCCCGGGCCAGGGCGGCGGCGGCGGAGACGGCGATGGGGATGCCCTTGTAGGCTGGCCCGAAGAGGACGGCCTTCCGGTCCCCCAGGTTGTCCAGATACGCCCTGGCGTAGAAGTGGCCCAGGCGCATGATCTGCTCGCCGGTCTTGATCTCCCCGGCGTTGATGAAGTAGGGGATCTTCCGGCCGGATTTGGCGGTGAAGTCGCCGAATTTCAGCACCCCGGCCCCTTCCAGAAATTCAATAAAGTCGTGCTTGTAGGTTTCCATATAATTATCCTCCCATAGGATTATTTTACTGCTGATTATCTTCCAGAGCGGCCTCGGAGGCGAGACACCGCAGGCCCTCTCGCCCGATCTCCACGGCCCGGTCCAAGGTGTCGGCGATGTGGGCCGCGTCGGAGACGGGCGTCCAGCCGAACCAGTCCGGCCCCATATACTCATCCGTTATCTTCCGCTCCGTTCGCACCTTAAAAAGGCCCCAATCCCGGTAGACCTCAAATCGGAACGCCCCGTCGGCGGAGGTTTCCTGATAGACCGTATCCGTCGGATTTTCAACCTTGCGCCGTTTCATGCGCCATTCTCCTTCCAACAATGCCCCGTTGAAGCGAGTTACCGTCTCAACGTAACTACTCTGTTGTCTTGGCTGAATTGCGGTTATCGTAAAAGGATTTCTTCCATCTGCGCCAAATCTTCCGCCAGGTATTTCGCACCCGCCGTTTCCAGCTCCTCCCTTGTGCCGTAGCCCCAGAGGACGCCCACGGTAGAAATACCGTTTTGGCGCGCGCCCTCCACGTCGTGGCGCTTGTCGCCCACCATCAGGGCGCGGCTTTTGTCCCTGATGCCCGCCTCCCGGACGGCCCGCTCCACCACGGCGGCCTTGAACGCCTTCTTCTCGTCCATGGGCGCGCCGCACAGGTGGGTGAAGTATTTCGCCAGGTCGAACCGCTCCATGATGCGCCGGGCGAAGGCCTCCGGCTTGGAGGTGGCCAAAATCAGCGTTATCCCGGCCCCTTGCAGGCGCTCCAGGGTCCTTTCGATGCCCGGGTAGGGCACGTTCTCCAGCCAGCCGCGCGGCTCGAAATACTCCCGGAATTTGGAGACCGCCGTGGGCAGCTGGTCCTCCGTCAGGCCGAAGCGCTCCGAAAACGTCTCGTTGAGGGGCGGGCCGATGAAGCAGGTCAGCGTCTCCGGGTCGGCCTCGATGCCGAAATGCCGGAGGGCGTGGGCGGCGGAGCGGGTGATACCCACCTTGGGGTCGGTGAGAGTGCCGTCCAGGTCGAAAAGGGCGTAGTCCGTGCCCATCAGTCCACGAACTCCCGGACGCACCGCAGATACGCCTCCTCCGGATCGGGGGCGGCGGTGATGGGCCGGCCCACCACAATGTAGTCAGAGCCGATCTTCTTAGCCTCAGCGGGGGTCATGACCCGCTTCTGGTCCCCCGCGTCCCCGTCGGCAAAGCGAACGCCGGGGGTGACGGTGACAAAGCCCGCGCCGCAGTGCTCATGGACGATCCGCGCCTCCAAGGGCGAGCAGACCACGCCGTCCAGACCGGCGGAGGCGGCGTTTTTGGCGTAGCGGATGACGGTGCCGGGGAGCTGGCCCGTAATGCCCAGCTCGTCCGTCATCACCGTCTGGGAGATGCTGGTCAGCATGGTCACGGCGATGAGCAGGGGCCGGGTGCCATCGGGACGGGTCAGGCCCTCCAGGGCGTATTTCATCATCTCCACCCCGCCGCCGGCGTGGAGGTTGGTCATGTCCACGTCCAGCCCCGACAGCACCGCCATGGCCTTTTTCACGGTGTTGGGGATGTCGTGGAGCTTCAGATCCAGGAAGATCCTGTGCCCCCGCTCCTTGATTTTCCGCACGATGTCCGGCCCCTCGGCGTAAAAAAGCTCCATGCCGATCTTCACAAAGGGCCGGGCCGTGCCGAATTTGTCCAAAAAGTCAAAGGTCTGCTTCGCGCTTGCGAAATCACACGCCACGATTACGTCTTTACCCATGATGCGCTCCTCCGATAATGTCCGTTAAATTTTCTATGCCCAGCCGCTCCATCACATGGGGCAGCTCGTCAACGATTTTTTTGGAGGCCAGGGGATCCACTAAATTGGCGGCTCCCACCTCCACCGCCGCGGCCCCGGCCAGCATCATTTCCACAACGTCCTCGGCGCTGGCGATCCCGCCCATGCCGATGATGGGGATCTTCACCGCCTCATAGACCTGCCAGACCATCCGGAGCGCCACCGGGAACACGGCGGGACCGGACAGGCCGCCGGTGGTGTTGCCCAGGAGGGGACGGCGCTTTTTCAGATCGATGCGCATCCCCAGAAGCGTGTTGATGAGGCTGATGCCGTCGGCACCGGCGTCCTCACAGGCCCTGGCGATGGCGGCGATGTCAGTCACATTTGGGGACAGCTTCATGTAGACGGGCTTGGTGGTTACGGCCTTGACGGCCCTTGTCACCTCCGCCGCCGACTCGGGAGAGGTGCCGAAGCTCATGCCGCCGCAGTGGACGTTGGGACAGGAGATATTGACCTCGATGAGGCCCACCTGCTCCTCCTTGTCGATGCGCGCGCAGCACTCCGCATACTCGTCGATGGAGAAGCCGGAGATGTTGGCCACCACCGGCTTGTGGAAGACCCGGCGCAATTTGGGAAGCTCCTCCCCGATCACCCTGTCGATGCCGGGGTTTTGCAGGCCCACGGCGTTGAGCATCCCGGAGGCCGTCTCCGCGATGCGGGGCGGGGTGTTGCCGAAGCGGGGCTCACGGGTGGTGCCCTTGAAGGAGAAGGAGCCCAGGCAGTTGATGTCGTAAGTTTCCGCAAACTCGTACCCGTAGCCGAAGGTCCCGCTGGCGGGGATCACGGGGTTTGAGAGAACAAGGCCCGAGAGGGTCACCTGTGTATTCACCATGCCAGCTCCTCCTTTGTCAGCACCGGGCCGTCCTTGCAGATGCGCTTGTGGCCGGTTTTCGTCTTACAGGTACAACCCATGCAGGCCCCGAAGCCGCACCCCATCCGCTCCTCCAGGGAGAACTGCCCGGAGGTGACGGATCTTTGGTAGACGGCCTTCAGCATGGGTTCCGGCCCGCAGGTGTAGAAGTAGGTATAGGGGACGTCCATGGCGTCCGTCACGAAGCCCTTTATACCGCAGCTGCCGTCCACCGTGGTGACGGCGGGCTCCAGCCCCAGGGCGCGAAATTCCTCCCGGTAAAAGACCTCGCCGGCGCTGTTGAAGCCCAGGATCACCGCGGGGGTCTTGCCTTCCCGGAGCAGGGCCTTGGCCAGGGCGTAGAGGGGCGGGACGCCGGCGCCGCCGCCGATGAGCAGGGGGCGCGGGCCGGAAGGGCCAGTGTCGTAGCCGTTGCCAAGGCCGGTGAGCACGTCCAGCGCCGTCCCCACGGGGAGGGCCGCCAGGGCCTCGGTGCCGTGGCCCACCACCTTGTAGATCAGCGTCAGGGCTCCGGCGTCAAAATCGCACACGGAGAGGGGCCGCCGGAGGTAGAAGCCGGGCAGCTTCAGGTTGACGAACTGCCCCGGCGCGATACCGCGCGTGTCGCCCCGCAGCACCAGCTCCCAGGTGTTTTTGGCGATAAGTTTGTTGGAAAGTATCTCAAATTCCGTATCAAGCATGTGTATCCCTCCATGCGATCCCGCCCTGCGCCAGGGTCATCAGGCATTTCCCCCGGACGCGCCACCCGGCGAAGGGCGTGGCCCGGCCCATGCTGAGAAAATCGGCGGGATCGATCTCAAACTCCTGATCAAGGTCGAAGACGGCGATGTTGGCCGGTTCTCCCGGCGCGATCTTGCCGCCGGGGAGGCCGAAGCGGCGGGCCGGGGCGGCGCTCATCAGCTCCACAAGCCTTGCCAGGGTGGTGACGCCGCCCAGAACAAGCCTTGTGTACAGCACCGGGAAGGCGCACTCCAGACCCACGATGCCGTTGAGGCTCCCGGCCAGGCCCCGGGACTTCTCCTGGGAGGAATGGGGGGCGTGGTCGGTGGCGATCATGTCCACCGTCCCGTCGCACAGGCCCTCGATGAGGGCGTCCCGGTCCTCCTTAGCGCGGATGGGCGGGTTCATTTTAAAGCGCCCGTCGTCCTGAAGGTCCTCGTCCGTCAGGGTCAGGTAGTGGGGGCCCGTCTCACATGTCACGTCCAGCCCCTCGAATTTGGCCAGACGCACAAGGCCCACCGTCTCCTTGGTGGAGACGTGGCAGACGTGGTAGGCGCACCCGGTTTCACGCACCAGGGCGAGATCCCGCTCCACCTGGCGCCATTCGCTCTCCGGGTCGTTGCCGATGAGGCCGTGGGCGCGGGCGTAGGCCCCGTCATGGACGGCCCAGCCCTTTTGGAGGAGGCTCTCATCCTCGGCGTGGGCCACGATGGGCCGGCCCAGAGCCTTCGCCCTTTCCATGGCGGCGCGCATCAGCTCCTCCGACTGCACGCCGCGCCCGTCGTCGGAGAAGCCGGCCACGTAGGGGGCCAGGGCCTCCAGTTCGGAGAGCTCCCCGCCGGCCTCGCCCCGCGTGATCGCCCCGTAGGGGCGCACGGCGACGGCGGCGTCCCGGGCGATGATATCCAGCTGCTCCCGCAGATTTTCCAGGGTGTCCGGCACGGGCTTCAGGTTAGGCATGGCGCACACCGCCGTGTACCCGCCGTGGGCCGCCGCCAGCGTGCCGGTGCGGACCGTCTCCTTGTACGCGAATCCCGGCTCCCGCAGATGGACGTGGGGATCCACCAGCCCCGGCAGGGCCGCGGCCCCGTGAAAATCAAAAACGGCAACGTCACCGCCGGCCAAAAGGTTTTGGCCAATGGCGGCAACGATGCCATCCGTGATCAAGATGTCCGCCGGTCGAAGGGCGGCGTCCAGAAAGACGTTGAGATTTTTGAGAAGGAATTTCATAGAGCCTCCGTTGAGGTTTTGGTTAAAGCGGGGGAAACGGGCCGGCAGCCTTACCGGCCCGCTTTACGTTTACGAATGTCTCTCCTTCACCACGCTGAAGGCCTCGTCGGCGATCTCCAGGGTGTCCTCGATGTCCTCGTCGGTGAGGCTGGCGTTGATGAAGTGGTTGTGGTGGTTGGTGAAGAACACGCCGCGCTTGACGCACTCGGCGATCCACTCCTGGTGGAGCATCAGGGTGGGGTCGTCGGCGATGCGCAGGTAGAAAAGGCTGGGCACGCCGGAGACGTGCAGATCGTAGCCGTATTTCAGAGCCGTGTGAATTAAGCCGTTTTTCAGCTTCGTCCCCTGGTCGATAAGGAGCTTGGGGCAGTCAAGGCGCTTCATCTTCTGGATGCAGGCGATGCCGGCGGCGAAGGGGACGGCGCTCATCCAGTAGGAGCCGGTGAAGCTCAGGGAGGAGACGGAATTTTTCAGGAAGTCCTGTCCGCACAGGGCGGAGACGTTGTAGCCGTTGGCCAGGGCCTTGCAGAAGCAGATGAGATCCGCCTTGAAGCCGAAATAGTGATCGCTGCCGGCGATATCCAGCCGGAAGCCGGCCCGCACGTCGTCCACGATCAGCACCGTGCCGGTGTCGTCGCAGAGCTTGCGGACGCGCTGCCAGAAGCCGGGGAGGGGCAGCTCGTTGTCGGCGAAGTTGCCGTGCATGTAGGGCTGGGCGATGACGCAGGCGATCTCGCCCTTGTTTTGCTCAAAGACCTCCTGCAGCTCGTCGAAGTTGTTCCAGGTGACGTAGAGGTTGTTGGCCACGTCCTCCTCCAGAATGCCGGCGTAGTCGATCTTCTGGGTCCAGGGGGAGACGCCGTGGTAGTAGCCCTTGAAAAAGACGATCTTTTTCCGGTGGGTGTAGGCCCGGGCGGTCATCACGGCGCAGGTGGTGACGTCGTTGCCGTTCTTGGCGAAGAAGGCCCAGTCGGCGCAGGCCACGGTCTCCACTAAGAGGTCGGCGAAGTCGATCATCACGGGGTTGGGCAGGGTGGTGCAGTCGGAGACGGCCCGCTGACGGGCCGCGGCCTCGTCCACGTCGGGGTCGTTGTAGCCCAGGACGTTGGGGCCGTAAGCGCACATGTAGTCGATAAACTTGTTGCCGTCCAGATCCCAGAGGTAGCTGCCCTGGGCCTTGGAGGAGTAGAGCGGGAACGCCTCCACGGGGATGTAACAGCCCTCGGCGGGGCCCTGGTGGCCGTAGATGCCGGAGGGGATCAGCTTGCAGGCCCGCTCAAAGGCGGCCCGGGACTTGGGATATTCGTATACCGTTCTCATATGCTCACCTCACGCCAAATACATCGACACTCTGTCGAGAATACGGTTCACATTGTCCACCATGGAGATCATGCCGCCCATGCGCACCTTGCCGGAGCCCACGCAGACGACGCCGTTGACCTTGCCGTCGAAGAGGTCCCGGGCGTCGCGCATGGTGGCGAAGATCATATAGCTCGTGGGGTCGTCACAGGGGGTGTGCACGGCGGTGAGGGTGTGGTTCCGGGCGTGTATGTACCCCTCCGGACCGCCGTCGATGCCGATGCGCACGTTGCCGTCCACGATGTAGGAGGCGCTGGCCCGGCCCACCTTGTCCTGGTTGCCGATCTGGGCGACGGCGTCCAGAATCAGGTGGAGCATGACGGTGGTGCTGATCCGGAAAAACTCCGGGTCGTCCAGAGCGCCCTCTGCCGGCCGGAGGTAGGCGGTGAGCTTGTCCGTGAGCTTCGTAAATTCCTTCAGCAGGAACCCGATCTTGGTGAAGCCCTTGGAGGGGATGGGGGTGACGGTGCCGTCGATGAGGCCGTTGAACTTCTTGCAGGAGCCGAAGGGCAGCTTGATGTCGCACTTGTCAACGCCGGGGGTCACGGTGCAAACGCCGTTTTCAAACCGGATCGTCCCCTCGGGGCCGTCCTTGACGGAGATGCCGATGGAGATGGTTTTGCCCTCGATGAGAGCTTTACATTCCGGGTCAAGCTCGCAGAGCTTCGCGAGCCCGCCCAGGACCGCGTGGAGATTGATAAACGCCAGAGTCCGTTCATCCATAAAGGCCGCCTCCTTGTAAATTCGCATAAACATGACAATTATACTACGGTAAAGGGATGATTGCAAGAGGCGGGAAGACGATTTTATAAGGTTGTCCGCCTTATAGGCGGACGGAGATTTTCTTTTCTCCTTTTGGATTTCCAAAAGGAGAAAAGAAACAAAAGAGGAAAAGAAACCAGAGGGGGGCTTTCGCATTTCCCCCCTCTGGACTCCCCCTTAAAACGACCACACAGGGGCCGCGGCCCCTATGTGGAGAACCCCGGGGGTTCGCTCGCACGAAAACAGAAGCAACGTTGAAAGTCACCACACGATTATAGCCGCACCAGCGCGGGTGAAGTAGGAACGAAAGATTTATTAATAGAGCTGTAAGCGATTAGCGGGTTAGGCGCAGAGACCATTCGTTTACGTACCGCGCGGATATGAATGGGACCATGGGTATCGACTGTTGCCGCGGCAGCCGAACCGCCGAAATAAAGCTTGGGCCCGGTTCACCACCGGGCCCAAAAATTGCTTTTCTCTTCTTTGAAGCTTCCTTCTCTTTTGTCAACACAAAAGAGAAGAAAGCGTATTTTCTCCGCCCTTTTAAGGGCGGAATACTTTGGGTCGTCAATCGTCCCGATCGCGCTCGTGCTCTAAGACGGAACCGGAGGCGGCGTCGATTTTGTATTCATACTCCCAACCGTTGGATTTAAACTCGATCTCGTAGACAAGCCGGCCGTCGTCACGGTCCCGCTCGCATTTAAGGCGCGTGACCTGGCTCTCGGCAAGGCCGGCGTGCCGGAGGGCGGCGGCTTTGGCGGCGTCGGCGCCGATATCGCCGGATTGGGCGCCGCCGGAGCTGCCGGTGTTGTATTTGGACTTCTCCGTTTCGTATTTGGTGACGGTACCGTCGGCGGCCAGGACGGTGATCTCGTATTCGGTGCCGCCGGCGGTAAACTCGATCTCGTACTCCAGCCTTCCGTCGTCGTACTCCCGTTGGCACTTTATCCAGGTGGCGTCGGCCTCGGAGACGCCGGCTCTGGCTAAGGCGGCGGCCTTGGCGGCCTCAACGCCGATGTCCGTGGGCTGGGCGGGGGTGGTGTCCTTAGGTGTTGTGTCTTTGGGGGTAGTATCTTTGGGTGTTGTGTCCTGGGTGGTGTCGGGGACGGTAGGGGGCGTGCAGCGGTAGTCCGTCTCCTCCTTAAGGATGTCGCCGGTTTGGCCGTCCACGTCGTAGTCAAATTCGTAGCCGACGCACCAGAATTCCACGTCGTAGTGGCCGTCGTCCCAGTCGTATTTCGTCTTGATGTTCAGGAAATTCCCGTTGAGCTCGGGATGCTGGGTGTTAAAATATTCCGCGGCGGCATTGAAGGCCTCATCGGCGGTGACGCCGGGTCCTGTAGTCGTACTGGAGGTGCCAGTCTGGTGGTGGGTCAGCCCCGTCCAGACGGTGAGGTCCGCCGGGTCCGTGGCTAAAATCTCCCCGGTGAAGGCGTCCACGACGACCTCCGCATCTCCCATGGAGGCGTGGTGGCTGATGAGCTCCACCTCATAGTGGGGCATAGGATCGTCCAGCTCCGGGTCCACCTGGGTATTCAGGTCATCGCCCCCCAGGGACGCGGCGTAGGCCAGCGCGGCCTGGACGGCGGCGTCCTTCCCGATGGGTATGGCGGGAGCGCCGATCTTGATGAGATCCCGCAGCTCCTCCACGGAGAGGGCGGCCAGCTTTTCAAAATCCAGGTTGGCGTTCAGGGCCAGCACCTGGTTGACCAGGGCGGCCTTGCCGGAGGAGATGTTGTTTTGCTGGGCCTGCTGATTCAGCCCGGCATCCACGGTCAAATACTGGCTGAGGACGCCGGCGGAGTTGGCGGCGGTCTGGAGGACCTCGTCCACCTCGGCCACCAGCTGGGCCTGAAGGCGCTCGCCCCGGGCGGCGTCATTGTCCTCCACGGAGATGAGGATGGCGGAGCTGAGGCTGTCTAAATACCCGGCCCGGACGATGGCGCCCACGATGGCGTTGACGGCCACGTTGAGCTTGGAGCCCTTCAGGTCGGCCCCGCCGTTCATGGAGGCGAGGATCTCCCGGCCCTCGTCGTTGAGGCCGGCGCAGGTGAGGACCTTTTCGGAGCGGTTGACCTCCAGCTGGATGCTGGGGTTCACGTCCAGGGATACGGTGGTGGCCACGGCGTAGTTTTGCCTGTAGTAAACTCCGCTGGCCCCGCCGATGAGGGCTACGGCCAGGAGGGCGGCCACAAGGCCGATCCAGCGGTTTCTCTTTTTCGGAACAGCGGTCTTTTCCATGATGATATCTCCTTTCCCGTTGTCGATGGCGGAGAGGAGCCGGCCCAATCCGTCGGGGGCCGTGCGCTCTATGGCGGCTTTCAGCTTCAGTTCGATGTCCTTATCTGTCATGGGGCTCACTCTCCTTTCTCAAGTCCCGCGCGCATCTTTGATATGGCGCGGCTGTACTTCGACAGGACCGTGTTCTGGGGGAGGCTGAGGAGCTTTGCGATCTCCCGGTGTTTCAGCCCCGCCACGGCGTGGAGCAGGACGATCTGGCGGGAGGCGGGATCCAGGGAGCCCAGCGCCCACTGGAGAAGCGCCCGCTCCTCAGCGCCAAGGCCCCGGTCTTCGGCGGGGATGGCGTTCCACTCGTCCTCGGAAAGCTCCTTCTGCCGCTTTTTGCGCCGCAGCTCCATGAGGCAGAGATTCCGCGTCACCGCCATGAGCCACGCCATGGGCGAGCCCTTGGCCTTGTAGGAGGCGGCGTAATCCCAGACGCGCAGATAGGCGTCGTGGGCGGCCTCCTCGGCGTCGTGGGCGTTGGCCAGTATGGACAGCGCCAGGGCGTAGACCGCCGCGTGGGTGCGGGTGTAAAGCTCTCCGAAGGAGTCCTTGTCCCCTGTCCCGACGTTCAGAAGCAGCCGCTCGAGTTCGACCGCCCCGGCGTCGGGCTCCTTGACCAGATCCTCCATGTTTCTCACTCCTGTCAATGAAGTAATGCGCGGGAAAGGGGTTTTATTGCAAAGGCTGGAAAAATTTTTTATTCCGGGCCGCATGGCCCTTGAGCTGAACCCGGCGGGGGTTATAAGGTGTCCGCCTGACCCCGGCGGGGGGTATAAGGTTTCCGCCTTATAGGGCGGAGGTGCTTTTCTCTCTTTTGTGTTCAACAAAAGAGAGAAAAGCGTATTTTCCCCGCCCTTATAAGGGCGGAAAGCCCTGCCGGGTCAAGGCATATTGACTACGTTTTGCGGCGCTCCCGCCAGGAAAGCCCTCAGGTTCGCCACGGCGATATCCATGACCCGCTGGCGGCAGGTTTTCGGGGTCCAGGCCACATGGGGGGTGATGAAGCAGTTCTCGCATCCCAACAGCGGGTTCTCCGGCAGGATGGGCTCCACGGACACCACGTCCACCCCGGCGGCGTAGAGCTTGCCGGATTTCAGGGCCTCCGCCAGGGCGTCCTCGTCCACCAGACCGCCCCGGCCCGTATTGAGGAGGATGGCGCCGTCCTTCATTTTGGCGATGGTCTCCCGGTTGATGAGCTTGCGCGTCTCGTCCTTCAGGGGACAGTGGAGGGACACCACGTCGGATTCCCGGAGCAGGGTATCCAGATCCACGTATGTCCCGATCTCCCGGCCTTCCTCCGTCTCGCGGCTCCCCGTGGCCAGTACGCGCATCCCCAGGGCCCTGGCGATCCGGCCGGCGGCCCTGCCGATCTGACCGAAGCCGATGACGCCGAAGGTCTGACCGGCCAGCTCCATGAGCGGCGCCTCCCAGAAGCAGAAATCCTCGCACCGCTGCCAGTCCCCGGCGTGGACGGCCCGGGAGTGGACGCCCACCTTGGAGCAGATCTCCAGTAAAAGGGCGATGGCGTGCTGGGCCACGGCCTGGGTGGAGTAGGCGGGGATGTTGCTCACCGGGATCCCCTTCTTGGCGGCGTGGGCGCAGTCGCACACGTCGATGCCGGTGGAGAGCAGACCCACATATTTGACGGTGGGGCAGGCGTCCAGGGCGGCGGCCCGCACGGGGGTCTTGTTGGTAATAACGATGTCCGCGCCGCCGATGCGGCGGATGATCTCCGCGTCGTCAAATTTGGGCGTGCGGTCGTATACGGTCAGCTCTCCCAATGCCTCGAAGCCGGCCCAGCTCAGGTCGCCGGGATTTTCGGTGTGGGCGTCAAGAACCACGATTTTCATGGAAATCCTCCTTGACTTCTTTAAATCAACACCTTATTATAAACCTTATAAAGAAAAAGTCAATTGCGGGAGGGGCGTTTTATGGCGTTTACCTGTGACCTCTGCCCCCGGAAATGCGGGGCGGTCAGGGAGGAGCTCACCGGGGACGGCTTTTGCGGCGAGGGACTGACGGCCCGGGTGGCCAGGGCCGCGCCCCACATGTGGGAGGAGCCGCCCATTTCCGGGCAGCGGGGCAGCGGGGCGGTCTTTTTCTCCGGGTGCAATCTGCGGTGCGTCTACTGCCAGAACGCGGTCATCTCCACCGGGAAGGTGGGCAAGCCGGTGAGCCCGGAGCGGCTGCGGGAGATCTATTTCGAACTGATAGAAAAGGGCGTACACAACATCAATCTGGTGACGGGGTCGCATTTCCTGCCGGCGGTACTTGCCTCCCTGCGGGAGCCGCTGCCCGTGCCGGTGGTGTGGAATTCCTCGGCCTACGAGTCGGCGGAGGCTGTACGGCACCTTCAGGGGAAGGCGCAGATCTATCTGCCGGATATGAAATACATGGACGCGGCCCTGGCGGAAAAATACTCCGCCGCCCCGGACTACCCGGAGGTGGCGAAAAGGGCGATTTTGGAGATGGTCCGCCAGGTGGGGCCGTATCAAATGGGGGAGGACGGCCTTTTGCGGTCCGGCGTCGTCATCCGCCATCTGGTCCTGCCCAACGCCCTTGAAAATACGAAAGCCGTCATCGACTGGGTGGCGGAGGCCTTCGGGCCGGGGGAGGTGCTGTTCTCCCTTATGAGCCAGTACACCCCCATGGGCCGGGCCGGCGCGTACCCGGAGATCGACCGGCGTCTGACGCGGGAGGAGTACGGCGCGGCGGTGGCGTACATGGAGCGAAGCGGCATCGAGGACGGATTTTATCAGGAATTATCCTCCGCGAAGGAGGAATATACCCCAGATTTTGATCTGACGGGGGTGTGAATGGAAACTTTTTGTTGTATCCGCCGCCTGATTGTAGTATAATGCACAGTGTAAAAATGTCCTTTGCATGAGGAGGCGGTCGTTTTGAATATTATCGTGCTTTGCGGAGGGCTCTCCCTGGAGCGGGATGTCTCGCTGAAAAGCGGGGCGATGATCGCGAGGGCCCTTCGGGAGAACGGGCACCGGGCGGTGCTTGTGGACGCGTTTTTCGGCTATACCGGGGAATACTCGGATCCCCGTGAGATATTTGAACGGCCCGTGGACGACGGCGCGGCGGAGATATCCGCCGACGTACCGGATCTGGAGGCGGTGAAGGCATCCAGGGCACAGGATAACGACGCCCGGGTGGGCGACAATCTCATCGAAGTGTGCCGGGCCGCCGATATGGTCTTTCTGGGGCTTCACGGGGCCGACGGGGAGGACGGACGCCTGCAGGCCATGTTCGACATCGCCGGGATCAAATATACCGGCTCGGGGCACTTGGGCTCCGCCTGCGCCATGGACAAGGAGACGGCCAAGCGGCTGATGGCCGCCGCCGGCGTCCGGGTGGCGGAGGGCGTCAACATCACCCGCGCCACCGCCCATGCCCCCGCGCCTTTTTTGCCCTGTGTGGTGAAGCCCCGCTCCGGCGGCTCCTCCGTGGGCACCTCCATCGCACACACGGAGCAGGAGTACGCCGACGCCTTGGGGCTGGGCTTTGCCTACGCCGACGAGCTCCTGGTGGAGCGGTACATAAAGGGTCGGGAGATCAACGTGGGCGTTCTGGCGGGGGAGGCCCTGCCGCCCATCGAGATCGTGCCCAAGATGGGCTTTTTCGACTACAAAAACAAGTATCAGGATGGGGTCACCGACGAGATCTGCCCCATCCCCGGCCTGCCGGAGGCGCTGGAGCGGGAGCTGCGGGAGGCGGCGGTCAAGGTCTACGACGCCCTGGGGCTGGAGGTCTACGCCCGCATGGACTTCATCGTGGACGGGGAGGGCCGGATCTGGTGCCTGGAGGCCAACACCCTGCCCGGCATGACCCCGGCCAGCCTGCTGCCCAAGGAGGCAAAGGCGGCGGGCATCGGCTACAACGAGCTGTGCGAGAGGATCATCGCCGCGTCCATGAGAAGATTTTCCTGACCCCCAAGCCGGGAGATATGACATGAGAAGCGAGCTTGCGGAGCGGGTACTCCGCGCCTTTGGTATCAAGACCATGCCGGAGGATTCCCGGCCCTTTTTCGCCGAGGAGGACGGGGAGCCCTATGCCGTGTGGCGGCTCACCTGGCCGGACCGGTGGGCGGTGCTGAAGCGGACGTCGCCGGCGGAGCGGGCGGTCTATGAGACCTTTTTCGGCCGGGGCGGCGGCCCCGTGCCGGAGATCTACGGCTTCACGCCGTTTGGGGAACACCTCTACATGCTCATGGAGTACGTGAAGGGGGAGACGCTCTCCCACTGCGTCAGGGGGAAGCTGATCCCGGCGCTGGACGCCCTCATCCACATACAGGATCGGTGGTGGAACGACGCGGATCCCGGGCACGCCCGCGTGGGGTACGACTTTGACGCCTGCCTTGCCAGTCTCGAAAAGCGCCTGCCCTATATGGGGGAGCTTCAGGATACCTACCGGGACTATCTGGAGACGTTTCGCGCTGTTCCCCGGACGCTGTGCAACGAAGACCTGCTCCCCTTCAACGTGAAGGTTGTCCGCCTTATAGGCGGACGGAGATTTTCTTTTCTCCTTTTGGATTTCCAAAAGGAGAAAAGAAACAAAAGAGGAAAAGAAACCAGAGGGGGGCTTTCGCATTTCCCCCCTCTGGACTTCCCCTTTTAAAAACGACCAGAGGGGGCTTGCGAGCCCCCATCTGGACTCCTCCGGGGGAGCGCCCGCACGGGGGCGGTTGCGGGAAAGGGGATATTCCCACGCATGGGGTTTTCCGGGAATTCGGCGGGCCGCCGAGGGCGGCGGCCCCTACGGCGGTGAACGAAGGAATTTCGGGAATTCGATACCCGGGCCGGCCGGTGTCCGGCCCGTACGGAAGGGAATTCGGAGATTCGGCGTGTGGGCCGAGCGGGTCTCTGGCCCCTACAGATACACAGCCGCAGCAACGCGGGAGAAAGAGGACATCACGCCTCGTTGACAGAGTGGTGAGCGGCTAAGCGAGTTAGAAGCAGAGACAATTCGTCAAAAGACGCGCGGTGATGAATGGGACAGGGTAACGACTACAGCCCCATTGCTTTTCTCTTCTTTGAAGCTTTCTTCTCTTTTGTCAACACAAAAGAGAAGAAAGCGTATCTCCCTCCGCCCTTATAAGGGCGGAAACCCCCGCCGCCCGCTCTGGGCGGCACCCCCGCCGCGGAGGCGGCGCTATCCCCGGCAATACTGCCGGAATCAGTATAAGGAGGGCAAAGAAATGAGTTTAAAATCCCTTACCGTTGAGAAGATCGCGGAGGTGGTGGGCGGGAGGTACATCGGCCCGCGCTCCCTGCGCAACGACAGGATCAGCTCCGTCTCCATCGACAGCCGGGAGGTGGAGCCGAACGGCCTCTTTGTGTGCATCAAGGGCCAGCGCTTCGACGGCCACAGCTTTGCCCTGCAGGCGGTGGAGGAGCGCGGCGCCAAGCTGTGCCTGGCCGAGGAGGAGCTGACCACCGTGCCCTATATCCGCGTGGCCAACACCCGGAAGGCCCTGCAAGATCTGGCGGCCTATTACCGCCGGCTTTTCAAGATCCCCGTGGTGGGCATCGTGGGCAGCGTGGGCAAGACCACGGCCAAGGAGCTGACGGCCAGGGTGCTGTCCCGGCATTTCCTGACGCTGAAGACCCCGGAAAATTACAACAACGAGCTGGGCGTGCCGCTGACCATCCTGAAGCTCCGGGAGGGGCATGAGGCGGCGGTGGTGGAGATGGGGATCTCCGACTTCGGAGAGATGCGCCGCCTGGCGGCCATCGTGCGGCCGGATATCTGCGTGGTCACGTCCATCGGCTACTGCCATTTGGAGAAGCTGGGCGATCTGCAGGGCGTTCTGAAGGCCAAGAGCGAGGTCTTTGAATTCATGGAGTCCAACGCCGTGGCCGTATTGAACGGCGACGACGAGATGCTCCGGGAACTGGACACCGGCACCAGGAAGCTCCTGTACGGCGCGGGGCCCTGGAACGATGTGCGGGCGGAGAACGTGGAGAATCTGGGCCTGGAGGGCGTCAGCTGCGACATCTGCTTTGCCGACGATCGGATTTTCACCATGATCCCGGCCTTCGGAAGCCACATCGTCTACGGCGCCCTGGCCGCGGCGGCGGTGGGCTATATCCTGGGCGACACCGGCGAGGAGATTTTGCGCGGCATCGCCGACTACCGGCCCGTGGGCGGCAGGGCCAGCGTCACGGACACCGGGTTTATCACCCTCATTGACGACTGCTACAACGCCAACCCCAACTCCATGGCGGCGGCTATCCGCTCCCTGAGCTCCATCCGCGCCCTCAGCGGCGACCACGGCAAGCGGGTGGCTATTTTGGGCGACATGAAGGAGCTGGGCGCGGACTCGGCCCATCTGCACTATCTCATGGGCAAGCTGGCCGCCGAATGCGGCATCGACTCGCTGGTGTGCTGCGGCGAGGACGCCAAGAACATCTATGACGCGTATCTGGCCGCCGGCGGGAAAAAGGCCCGGTATTACCTGCGCCGGGAGGACTTCACGCCGGACATCGCCGAGACGGTGGGGCGCGGCGACGTGGTCCTTGTCAAGGCCAGCCACAGCATGGAGTTTTATGAGATCGTGAAGCTTCTGAAGACCCTGAAATGACGCTGACCTATCTTTGCGGGGAGCGGGATACGGGCCGGAGGGTCTACCACGTCCTGAAAAATGAGTTGCGCCTGTCCGCCGAACAGATCAAGCGCGTCAAGCGGGCGGAGGCCGTAACGGTGGACGGGGCGCCCGTGTGGATGGACAGGGTCCTCGCCCCCGGCGAGACGGTGGCCGTGGCGCTGGAGAAGCTGGAGACGCCGCCGGACTTCCCGCCTGAGCGCGGGCCGGTAGAGGTGATCTTCGAAAACGAAGCCCTGCTGGCGCTGAACAAGCCGGCAGGGCTTTTGACCCATCCGTCCAGGGGGAAATACACGGGGACGCTGGCTAATTTCGCCGCCGGCTACCTGCTGGACACCGCCGGGAGCGCCGTCTGCCACGCGGTAAACCGGCTGGACCGGGACACGTCGGGCGTGGTTCTCTTTGCCAAGAGCGCCCATTTCAAAAATCTGGCCGTCGAGGCGCTGAAGGCCCCGGAGGCGGAAAAGGAGTACACTGCCTTCCTGTGCGGACGGCTGCCGGAGGCGCGGGGCGTCATCGATCTTCCCATCGCCCGGGAGCGGGAGGGGTGCCAGCGGCGCGTGGTGCGCGGCGACGGAAAGCCGGCGGTGACGGAGTATGAGCTGGTGGAGACGGCCAAGGTGGGCAGCGTGGAGGTGTCGCTGGCGCGGCTGCGGCTGAAAACCGGGCGGACGCACCAGATTCGGGTCCACTGCGCCTGCTTGGGGGCGCCGGTGCTGGGCGACAGGCTCTACGGGGACGCGGAAAGCGCGGCGCTGGCCGAGGCTCTTGGCCTGACGGCGCATCTGCTTCACGCGGGGCGGCTGACCTTCCTTGAGCGCGTGAGCGGGGAGACGGTCTCGCTGCGGGCGGAGATCCGGCGGGAGGATATGATAAAAATCGGGGAATTTTTTAAAAATTTCTATTGACAACGGCGGACAAATGGGGTAGAATAATCGAGCGCCGTAAAGGAAGCAGATACGGCCGAGTAGCTCAGCTGGTTAGAGCGCCGGCCTGTCACGCCGGAGGTCGAGGGTTCGAGCCCCTTCTCGGTCGCCATATGCTGATATAGCTCAGTCGGTAGAGCGCATCCTTGGTAAGGATGAGGTCCCCAGTTCGAATCTGGGTATCAGCTCCAGAATTGCAGGTTAAAACTACTATTAGTAGCCAAAACGCCTGCGCCGCAAGGGTTTTGAGGTCGTTCCAGAGCGAACTGGAACGACCTCAAAATTTTCCTATTTTTCCTCGTTTCCCCCAAACTGGAGGGATTCGAACTGGCGACATCAACAATTGAATAGAAGCTGCACAAATGCCGGGTCAGACGACCCGGCATATTTTTTTGCCCTGACTGGATGGCTTCAACAGTTATTTTCGTTGACTCAAATGGGGCGTGCAGGTATAATCCCCTTAACCACAGCTGGAGGTGAGCAAATGAATTTGCGAGATCTGTCCAAGTCTTTGCAAAAGGCGATAGAGGATATGGAAGGCGCATGGGCAAAGGTTGACGAGGGCAAAGATTGCCTATCTTGGGATTGCTACTTCTGCGAGCTTCAAAGCAGTATCAACAGTGCGGAGGTGAACGGAGTCATAAGCTCTGATGCGGCATGGGACCTCCGAGAAAAGTATCTGCGGATGGGGCGTCCGACCCTTTCGAGAAAAACATCATACATTAAGCGCCGGGGTTATGAAGCCCCGGTAATTTTATTATTGGGAGGTAAATCAATGGACACTAAAGAGATCAGTGAAGAAGCAAAGGCGCGGTTTTTTGAGGAGGCCGGTATCTGTCTGAAGCGGGGCGGGTTTCAGGTCGGTCCCGTGGAGGAGGGGTATATGCCGGTCTCCTGGCAGGACGCTCCTCTGTGCCGGGTGAACGGCGTGGGCGGAATCAGATACCGCAGCGAGGTGGTACGGGACCCTGACGCGGGGGAGGCACTGAACCGCGTGTTGGACATCATCAACGTCGCCGACGAATACATGCGGCTTCTGGAAAAGGCCCCGCAGCTCAACGCCACCGGGCTGGACGAGAGCTATAAGTGCCTTAACGAGTTCAACGGCGCTGTGCTGGCCGCCCATCATTCCTCCCGCGGCTGGGATTTCGTGACTTGGTACCGGGATTACAGCGGCGAAGCCGTGACGCAGGGGCACTATGTCGGCGGCGACTACGAGGGAGCAAAACGGGACTTCGCCATCCGTGCCGGGCTCGTGCCCCAAAAAGAATTATTCTCTCAGGAACAGCTTGCGGAGATACACCGCTGTGTGGAGACAGTCCGTGACATGGATCTCCCCACGACTGTAAAGAGAGAAGACCGCATGGACGGCATCCTCGAACAGATACGCAGGGCGGTGCCGGACCTGGACGCTCGGATCGGGCAGGCGCAGAACGAGGACGGCCAGATCGCGGATCAGGCTCTATGGTCGCAGACCATGTAGGGGGTGTTGAGATGTCAATCCATTTTTCGGTGGTGACTGTCACGGCCAACGGGAATGAGGCGGAGTTCTACGCGGCAAATACCCCCTGGAGCCGGCTCGATTTGGAGGAAAACGATGACTTCCTGGATTTCATCGCAGACTTGGATGAGGCACAGGATGTGCATGTCCATGTGGAGGATTACATTTACGGAGAGGGAGAGGTTGAGGCGGCCAGTGAAGATGAGCTGGCGGACATCGCGGCGCGTGTGGAGCGTGACCCCGCCTTTCTTGACCACCACTGCGACAACATCGCGGACAACGACTTCTCCTTCTGGTTTGAGCCGGAGGAGAGCATGGGTCAAACTGAATTTGGACAGACAATGTATTGAGCCGGGGCTTTCGGAAACGAGAGCCCCGGCTTTTGCGTATACGAGGAGGTGATCAAATCAAATGTATGAGGATGACTATTTCGCGGATACCGGCATGGAATATGACCGTTTAGAACCGAGGGAGGAGCTTAATTTCAAGTTCAGGGCCTATGTGCCGGACTAT
Source organism: uncultured Oscillospiraceae bacterium (assembly GCA_947631845.1). GTDB lineage: Bacteria > Bacillota > Clostridia > Oscillospirales > Oscillospiraceae > RUG626. The sequence goes on from CANRMY010000013.1 coordinate 47,228, forward strand.
GCGCCCCCGTCTCTCCTGGAGAGGCCGGAGGCGCACATAAACGATTGGTGCGAGGGCTGTCCCTATCCCGCCCACGGATTCGTCTGCTGGAGCCAGGACGGGGACTGCCTGAGACAACGGGTTTCAAGGATTTATCACAGGAAGAAGGAGAGTGCGAAATATGGCACAGGCGCTAATATGCAATAAGGATAACCCGGTTGGCGCGGTGGTGGTCCCGCTTCCTATCCCGGATAAGGAATACTCCAAAACCCTCGATGACCTTCGAAAGTTGGGTATCGGGGACACAACCATGCTGGACTGCTATGTGGATCAGATCATGGACGCCCCGCCCGTGCTGGACTGTCTGGAGGGGCAGAATGTCAATATCGATGAGCTGGATTTCCTGTTCCGTTCCATTGACCGCTATACCGATAATGAGTTGGCGGAGTTCCAGGCGATGGCGGCAAAGTTAGAACTCACGGACATTAAGGACCTCATCAACATGAGCTTCTGCTCGGAGAAGGCCACGGTCATTACCAACTTTGATGATCTGGAGAATTTGGGCCGGAGGCACTACATGACCATGTGCGGCGGTGCCTGCTCGACGGAGGAGTACGACAGCCTCAACGGTGTAGGCATCGCCCGCGAACTTATTGCCAGCGGCAAGGGAACAGTAACTCCTTACGGCGTGGTCTATGACAACGGTCTGCAGCTGGAGGAGCTCTACACGGGACGGAACTTCCCGGCCTACGCAGACCAGTCGTATATGATGGAGTTGGAGCTGGTCCCCATTACGGACGGCCCGGAGAAGGGAATCCCCGCCGTGCTGTTCCTGCCCACCCCGGAGGAACGGCTGAAGCGGCTCGTGGAGAGGGCGGGATACGGCGGCCTCGATGAGATCATTGTACAGAGCTGGAGCAGTGAGCTCCCGGAGGCGGTGAATCAGGCGATGTACATCCCGCAGGAGGATCTGCGGATGCTCAACACTCTGTGTGAAAAGGTGGCGGAAATGAGTGATTTCCAGAGGAAAACTCTCGCCGCCGCCGTACTCTACGCCCAACCGCAGGGCGTATACCAGGTGAACAGGGTGGCGGAGGAGCTGGAGCAATTTGAATTCGTCCCCGGCGTCAGCACTCCGGAGGAGTACGGAAGATGCCTGATACAGAAGTCTGTCCAGTATGACCCGGAGCTGGAGGACTACTATGACTTCGCTAAATACGGCCAGAGCCGTGTGGAGAGCGAGGAGGGGCGCTTTTTGAACGGCGGGTACGTCCGCTTCAAAGGATGTATCTCCATGGAGGAGTTTCTGATGGAGCCGCCCTCCCCCGGCCCCGAACAGGGCGGTATGCAGATGGTGGGGTTTTGAAAAACCTTCGTGGACTTTTGCGAAAACAAGCGGTATGTTGTGTGCTTACCGCAGAAAGGAGGAAGATCATCAATGTACACTGACGCATGGAAAGAAACCTTTGAGCGGGCCGAGCTTCAGGGAAAGCCTGTGCTGTTCACCCCGAACCGCGTCCTGCCGGATACCGTGCCGGAGAAGTGGTTTCGCTATGAGCTTCGCGGTCGTGGCCGGGACTTTGAGGTGCCTCGTTATCTGGAAAAAGAAGTCGCGGTTGACTTCCTTGGTACAGTGCTGTCGCCGGAGCGTTTTGCTCTGAACCACGGCAGGCTGAACATCGAGGGAGAGTTCGAAAGGCTTTACGAACCCATGACCGTTTCGGGCTTCTGCAGGACCCAAAGCCTCCCGCTTCCCAAAGACACAAAAATAAGTTGGAGCTCCGGCCCCGCGGAGAGGCTGTCCAGTACGAAGACATTGGCCTTCGGGTGGAGCTCCAGATACTCCCGCCGCGCCTGGCCGGCGCAGGCGAAGCTCCCGGAGAGGGCCCCGGTGATCGTGACGGCGAAAACTGTGTCCGCGCCCCCGAAGGCGTCCAGCCACTCGGAGGCGTTGGGGCATGAGGTCCCGGACTTTCCGCCGTATTCGGCCAGCTCCCGGAGCATCCTATCTGTATCAAGGCCCGGAATTCGCGTATGAGGCGCACACGGCATGCGATGAGAACGGGTTTATCTTAGGTGTAGAGGTAACAGCGGGGAATGTG
>CANRMY010000014.1 GCA_947631845.1 uncultured Oscillospiraceae bacterium
CGCAAAATTCATAGAAAATTACCCGCACGTTCCCCTTGTCGGAAAAAGCCCGTCAGGGCTTTTTCGACAGTCTCAAAAAAGCTCCCGGATCTCTCCGGGAGCTTTTTTGTATTCCGTTCGCTGTTTTTTACGTTTTCGATTCCTTTTTCTCCTCCGGCTTGGCGTCCACCCGCCAGACGTAGAGGGCCAGGGCGGCGTAACAGCAGGCGGAGACCGCCGCCGACAGGATGCCCTGGAGAGCCGGCGTGTCCGGCAGGAGGGAAGCCAGCGGGCCGCCCGCCACCTGCAACGCCAGCGCGCCGGTCACCAGGCCGAAAAGCAAAAGCTTCTTGCGGCGCAGGGCCGTAAAGGCCATCACCGCCATGTACGCCCACCCCAGCACCGGCTGGAGCGCCGCGTAGGCCGGGGTGAAGAAGGCAATCATCAGGGACAGGATCATCAGCGCCGCCACGGTCAGATCCGAGCCGCGCCGCAGCTCCACATACCGAAGGGCGAACCCCGCCGCGGCCAGGATCATCCCCACACCGCTGAGGGTGCTGAGCGCCCCCGCCGCCCTGGCGGCCGCGCCGCCTGTAACGATCTGGTCAAGGAAGATATCCGTGAGGCTCTCCCCGGCAAAGAGATACAGAAGGCCCAACAGCGCTCCCGCCGCGCCCTGGAGCAAAAAGCCCCCGGCGGCCAGCTTTTTCCCAAGCTCCTTCATGGCCGCGCCCTCTCATTCGCCGTCGTCCGGGAAATCCCCGGCGTCCCCGCCGTCCTCCCCCGGCTCCGGCATGGCCATATTGTCCGGCATCCCCGCCTGTCCGATGGGGGCGGTGCCGTGGACGAACTGCATCTCCTGCCACTGCTGGTAGGTCATGATGATCTGCCGGGGCTTGGAGCCCTCGAAGGGGCCCAGAACGCCCACCTCCTCCAGCTGATCCACGATGCGGGCGGCCCGGGCGTAGCCCAGCTTCAGCCGCCTCTGCAGGGCCGAAACGCTGGCGATCTTTGTTTCGAAGATGATCTCCGCCGCCTGGGGCAGCAGCTCGTCGTAGTCCTTGAATTTATCCTCCTGGGTCTGGGCAGTCCCGCCCTTGCCGCCGGCGTCCTTCTCCGCCGCGGCCTTTTCGATCTCGTGGATCACGTCCTCGGAGTAGCTCACCTCGCCGGAGGCGCTCTTGACGTACTCGATGACGGCCTCCCGCTCCTCGTCCGACACCCAGGTGCCCTGGATACGGGTGGGCTTGGAGGCGCCGATGGGGGCGTAGAGCATATCGCCGTTGCCCACCAGCTTGTCCGCCGCGCCGCCCGCGTCTAAAATGATGCGGGATTCCAGCGACGAGGCCACCTTCAGGGCGATGCGGGAGGGGATGTTGGCCTTCATCAGGCCGGTGATCACGTCGGCGCGGGGGCTCTGGGTAGCGATCACCAGGTGTACCCCGGCGGCGCGGCCCATCTGGGCCACCCGGCAGATGGATTCCTCCACCTCCTTGGCGGCGATCATCATCAGGTCCGCCAGCTCGTCGATGATCACCACGATCTGGGGGATCTTGGGCGTCTCCGGGTCCAGCTGGGCGTTGTAGCCCGCCAGGTCCCTGGCCCCGGCGTCGGAGAAGAGCCGGTAGCGCTTCATCATCTCCACCACCGCCCACTGCAGGGCCCCGGCGGCCTTCTTGGCCTCGGTGACCACGGGGATCAACAGGTGGGGGATGCCGTTGTAGATCTTGAATTCCACCATCTTGGGGTCGATCATGATGAATTTGACTTCCTCGGGCGTGGCCTTGTACATCAAACTCAGGATCAGGGAGTTTAAGCACACCGACTTGCCCGAGCCGGTGGTTCCGGCCACCAGCAGGTGCGGGAGCTTGGAGATATTGCCCACCATCACGTCGCCGGAGATGTTCTTGCCGATGGCGAAGGTGAGCTTGGACTTGGCGTTTTTGAATTCCGGCGCGTCGATGATCTCCCGGAGGTACACGGTGGAGACGTTCTTGTTGGGCACCTCGATGCCCACGGTGGAGATCTTGTTGGGGATGGCGGCGATGCGCACGCCGGTGACGCCCAGGGCCAGGGCGATGTCGTCGGCCAGGTTCGTCAGCTTGTTGAGCTTGACCCCGATCTCCAGCTCCATCTCATACCGGGTGATGGAGGGCCCGTGGACGATGTTGGACACGGTGACGTTGACGCCGAAGGACCGCAGGCACAGCTCCAGCCTGTCCTTGGTGGCGGCCAGCTCGTCCTGGCTGTCCCGGCTGCCGGTCCGCACCGGCTCGTTGAGCAGGGTGATGGGCGGGAACCGGTACGTCCGCTCCCCCTCCCGCTTCGCCTCCTCCACCAGGCTCGCGATCTCCCCCGCCGCCGCGGCGGTCTCCCCCTTGGCAGCCGCCGGAGCGGGAGACGTCAGGGGCACGGGGATGGGCGCCGGCTTCGCGGTGGCCACGCGGGCCTCCGTTTCGGCGGGGCGCTTCACCGTCTCGATGGGCACGGGCGCGGGCTTGGCCGGTTTTTCCTGTTTTTCCGGCTTCTCCGGCTGGACGGGGGGCTCCGCCTCGGCGGCAGGCTCCTCCGCCGGCGGGGCAAACAGGCTGTCCGGCGCGGGCGCGCCCTGCTTCCTGTTGAAAAAGCCGCTCTTTTTCGGCGTCTCCCCCTGGGGCCGGTCCCCGGTATGCTCCGGCATCCCCTCCGGTTCGTCGTCCATGGGGATATCGAAGGACGCGCGGCGGCGGGCCGCCGGCGGCTCCGGCGCGGGCTTGGCGGGCTCCTTGCCGTCCGGGGGCGTCTCATCGGGCGCGGGCACGTTGATGCTCCGCCGCGCCTGCTCCACCCGGCGGCGGTTCTCCGCCGGCCGGGACTCCGGCTCCGGCTGGGGCTCCGGCTCGTTCATATACGCCTCGATCCGGCGCTCCTCGCGCTCACGCCTCCCCTGGCGCGCCAGCTCCACAAGCCCCCGCAGGGTCATGCCCGACAGCACCAGCAGGACAAAGGCGGAGAGGAAGATCAGCAAAATGACCGCCCCCGCCTTGGAAAAGAGCTTCGTAAACAGCAGGGCCACGCACCCGCCCACAGCGCCGCCTCCGGTCAGGGCCTGGCCGTCCTGCCACAGATAGCGGAACATCTTCATATCCAGGTCGTAGGTCTTGGCGAACACCTGGCAGAAGGCGGCGGTCAGCACGGGCACCGCCAGGGCGGCGGCGATCCTGCCCCCGGTCTTTCCGTCCCTGCTCATGACCAGCAGCGCCGCCGCGGCCAGGAGCATGGGCGGCAGCAGGTAGAAGCCCCCGCCGAACAGCCCCGTCAGGAGCCCCCGCAGGAGCTTGACCACCACCCCGTCGGAGTTGAAATACCCCAGCAGGGACAAAAGGCCCACAAAGGCCAGCACCAGGGCGCCCAGCGTCCTTCGGCGGCGGGCCTTCTCCTCGTTCATCCTGGCTCTGGCCGCCGCCGTCTTGGCCTGGGCGGCCTTGGAGGTCTTGCGCCCGCCGGAGGACGGGCTCTTTTTGGATGACTTGCTGCCGGAGGATCCCCCGGCAGCAGTTGTTTTTTTCTTCTGTTCAGCCATTGATAAACCTCATGAAAAAATCAGAAAAAGCTCAATAGATCCTGAATAAATCCCGCCTTACGCGCCGGTCACTCCAAAAACAGGGACAAAATCAGCGACACGATACCGGCGCCCCAGCAGTAGTAGGCGAATTTGGAGAAGGCGTTGCCGGACATGACCATCTTCTTCAGGAACACCAGGGCGAAATAGCCCGTGACGCCGGCCACCGCCATCCCCACCAGGTACGCGGGGACGTTGCTCCAGACGATGGTGCCGGAGGCAAAGGCCTTCACCAGGGTCAGCAAAGCCGAGCCCAGTATAGCGGGGATGGACATGAGGAAGGAGAAGCGCACCGCGAACTCCCGCTTGTAGCCCCGGGCCAGTCCCACGGTGATGGTGGTCCCGGAGCGGGACACGCCGGGGATGGTGGCCACGGCCTGGGCCGCGCCCACGATCAGCGCGTCCACCACCGAGGCCGTCTTTTCGTTCTTGCGCCCCTCGGTGAGCTTGCCAGATATGTAGATGAGCACACCGGTGACGATCAGGGCGAAGGAGATAAAGGGCGTGTTCTGGGCAAGCCGGCCGATGGCGTCGTTGAAGGGCAGCACCAAAAGCAGCGGCAGCGTGGCCGCGATGATGAGGAACACCAGGCGCACCGAGGGCTTCAGCCGCCCTCCCTCGCCGGCGTCCTTGGTATTCCCGGCGATGAAGCCCAGGGTGTCCGTCACCATGGCGCGGATGTCCTTCCAGTAGAAGATGAACACCGCCGTCAGGGTGCCCACGTGCAGGAGCACGTCAAAAAGCAGATGCTCGTTCTCATCGTACTGCAAATTGAACAGATTCTGGAAAATGGACAGATGTCCGGAGCTGGAGATGGGCAGGAACTCGCTAATCCCCTGCACCAGTCCCAGAAAAGCGGCCATGATCAGTTTCATCCCGATTGCCTCCCTGTCTATGGAAATCAGTTACCATAATCACTATAACACAGTTCCCTGGAAATTGCCACAGTTTTTTTGAAAAAAGAAGGAAAAACCGCGAAAATCACTGTTTTTTATGGCGCGAAAGGCCGGTTTTTCCCGGCCGGAAGGGCTTTTCCTCCCCCTTCAGGAGCCTTTTCAGGTTCCCCCGGTGCATGATGAACACCGTCAGGGCCGCCGCCGCGCCGAAGAGGAGCGTAGGCCAGTCCCGGAACCCCGCCGCCAGCTCGGCGGGCACAAAGGCGACGGTACACATAATGGAACCGGCGGAGACGCGCCGGGTTATGAAAAAGGTTATGAAGAAGGCCGCCACGATTATGACAAACACCTTCCAGTGGAGCATCAGCCCCAGGGCGGCGCCTACGGAGACGCCCTTCCCGCCCTTGAAGCCGAAATAGAGGGGGAAGCAGTGGCCCAGAAGACAGCAGTACCCCGCCGCCAGGAGCCCGTACCAGCCGCCGATCAGCCGGCCCAAAAGCATGGATACCACCGTCTTGGCCCCGTCTAAGAGGAAGGTGGCGGCGCCCACGCCCATGCCGAAAAGCCGCGCTATATTGGTGGCCCCGGCGTTGCCGCTGCCGTAATGGCGCACGTCCTTGCGGCTGACAAGCCAGCTCATCACCACCGCCCAGGAGACAGAGCCCAACAGGTACCCCACGGCCCCCGCGCCCAGAATTTTGATCGCTTCCATATTCCGCCTCCGTTCTGTGCTCCTCTTTTGTACCCCGTGCTTCTCTATCGTGAATAGTAAAAAATAATTATAGCACAGATTTCCTGATTTGTCCAGCTGAGAAAATACGCTTTCTTCTCTTTTGTGTTGACAAAAGAGAAGAAAGCTTCAAAGAAGAGAAAAGCAATTTTTGGGCCTGGCAGATATCCTGACCTGGCGCTCCGTTACGGCGGAACGGCTCCCGCGGCAAGATTCGATACCTATGGTCCCATTCATATCCGCGCGTGGCGTCGTCGCGGAACCGGCTTAACCTCGGGCTCCAAGTATTCGCCCTCAGGCGCACGGTTCGCTCCTCCTTTCCCCATCGGGCAACAGCCCGATGGGGGCCCCGCATTGTCTCTGCGCCTAACTCGCTTAGCCGCTCACATCTCTATCAATAGAGCCTTCGTTTCTATTTCACCCGCGCTGCTGCGGCTAAAATCGTGTGGTTTCTGTAGGGGCCGATGACCACATCGGCCCACACGCCGCACCGTCGAATTCCCTTCCGTACGGGCCGGACACCCGGCCGGCCCGTCTTCCGAATTCCCGAAAATCCTTCAATCACCGCCGTAGGGGCCGCCTTTCTTGGCGGCCCGTAAATTCAATGGCGGCGAAGCCGCAACCTTTTTAATCGATGGCGCGCGGGAAATTCGATAATGCGTCGGGCCGGCCGGGTGTCCGGCCCGTACAGGGTACGTGCGGGCAAGCCCCCGGGGGAGTCCAGATGGGGGCTCGCAAGCCCCCTCTGGTCGTTTTTAAAAGGTGGGGTCCAGGGGAGGGAAAAAACGAAATCCCTCCCCTGGTCGCTTCTCTCTTTTGTTGCCTTTTCTCTCTTTGGCGACCCAAAGAGAGAAAAGCAAATCACCTCCGCCCTATAAGGGCGGAAACCTTATAAACCCCCGCCGGGGCAAGGCGGGCACTATTTCGTACACGCCTGCAAGACGGCGTTGGCCACTTTTCCCGCCTGGGAGGCGCCGGAGCCGGCGTTCTCCACGCAGACGGCGAAGGCGTAGGGGTGCTTTGGATCCTCGATGTAGCCCACAAACCAGGCGTTGGGCTTCTCCGCCCCCACCTCGGCGGTGCCGGATTTGGCGTGGAGCTTCAGGCCCGGGAAGTTGTCCGCGCCGTAGGTGCGCGCCACCGCGTACTCCATGATCTCCCCCAGCTTCTCCGCCGTGGTGGCGGCCATAATGTGGTCGCGGGTCACGCCCAGGCGGGTGTAGTCCCGTCTCAAGGTCAGGGCCGGCGTGTCGCCCCGGCCCGCGATGGCGGCCACGAAGCGCACCATGGCGGCGGGGTTCACCAGGTCGTGGTACTGCCCCGCGCCGGACCAGCCCAGGTTGAAGCTGCCCGCCTCCCCCACGTCGAACCGGCCCGCCGCCGTGCGCATACCGTCCACGGTCTGCCGGGAGGTGAGGCCGAAGCGGTCCGCGTATTCCCGGAGCTTCTCCCCGCCCAGCTCCACGGCCAGGGCGGCGAAGGTGCAGTTGCAGGACTCCGCCAGGGCGTCCTCGATCTTCATATCCCCGTGGGCGCGGCCGCAGGTCACCTTCCCGCCGCCGATCTGCGCGCTGCCGGAGCAGTGGAAGTCCCGCTCAAAGAGGTCGTCCAGATTCTCGATGGCGGCGGCCAAGGTCACCAGCTTGAAGATGGAGCCCGGCGTATAGGCGGCGGACAGGGGCCGGTTCAGGTAGACGCCGGAGGTGTCGTCGGCGGCGATCTCCGGCGGATCCTCCGGATCGAAGGACGGGGAGGACACCAGGCAAATGATCTCCCCGGTGACATAGTCCGTGACGATGACCGCCCCCCGGCGGCCCTTCAGGGCCTCCCAGGCGGCCCTCTGGGCGTCCGCGTCCACGGATAAATTGAGCACGCCGCCCTGGCCGTCCCGGCTGTAGAGGCCGTTCACCGGGTCGTAGCCCAGGATCTCCCCGGCGTAGTTATAGAGGACCCCGCTGCCGATGAAGCCGTCTCTGTCGCCTATGAGGTGGAGGCTGGCGATCCGGGTCGTCTCGTCCTCCGCCCAGCTCCCCTCCCCGTCCCGGACGGCGTAGAGGATCTCCCCGTCCCGGTCCTTGACGGTGCCGGCCCGGATGCGGCCGGAGATAAAGGCGTCCCCGTTGGAGGGGAAGCCCGCCCACTGGCCGCCGTCCAGCGCCTGGCGGGTCACGTAGAGGGCGGTGAGGCCCAAAATCAGCGCCGCGATCAGCGACACGGCCAGGGCCCTGCGGTGGATGCGTTTCATGCCTCCTCACCTCCCGATCCCTTCCGTTTTTTCTCCTTTTTCCGGTTCAGCGGAATGGCGAAGGAGGCGTTCTGGCGGGCGTCGGCCGCCTTGACAAAGGCCAGAAGGCCCCAGACGGAGATCATGCTGGAGCCGCCCTTGGACACAAAGGGGAAGGTGACCCCGGTGAAGGGCAGGATATCCACCGAGCCGAACACGTTGAGGGTCAGCTGGGTCAGCAGGACGGTCATGGCGGCGCAGGCGCCGATGGCGTAAAAGGAGCTGCGGGCCTGGCCGGAGGAGCGCACGGCGAACAGGGCCAGAAGCACCAGGGCCAGGATGGCGGTGACGGCCACGATGAGGCCCAGCTCCTCGGCCACCATGCCGAAGGCCATATCCGTGTCGGCGGCGAAGACCCGGTGGAGCCGCCCCTTGCCGCCCCCCAGGCCGAAAAGGCCGCCGGAGGCCGCCGCGGCCATAGTGCGGGTCTGCTGGAAGCCGCCCCCCTGGGCGTCCTCCCAGGCGTGGCCCCAGGCCGCGAAGCGGGACAGCACATAGGGCCGGGCGGTGAGCACCATGAAGACGCCCAGGCCCGTCCCCGCCAGGGACAGGAACACCGTGGCGAAGCTCCCGGAGCGCATAAAGGCGATGACGATATAGGCGGCGAAAAAGACGGCGGCAGTGCCGAAGTCGCTCATGGCCGCCAGGCACAGCACGCAGGCCGCCGCGAAGGCGATGAACGCCACCAGGTTCCGCTTGGCAAAGAGCCTGTCTAACGTGGCCGCGCCGGTGAACACAAAGCAGATCTTCACCAGCTCCGAGGGCTGGAAGGAGATGCCGCCGATCTGCACCCAGTTTTTCGCGCCGAAGATGCTCCTGGCGGTGACCAGATTCACCAAAAGCAGCAGGATCCCGATGACCGCCATGGGCGTGCGGAGCTTTTTGGCCCGGTCCAGATCCCGCAGATACGAGCCGATGATGAAATATAAGACCACCCCCGCCAGCAGGCAAATCAGCTGCTTCCACAGCCCCTCCGGGTCGGAGGAGGCGCATACGCCCAGGCCAATGGCGGTGAGGAAAAAGGCCAGCGTCTCCACCTCGAAGCCCGTGCGGTGCAGGCTCCTGGTGACGGCGTAGCAGATCCAGCAGAGGGCGATCAGCGCCAGGAACGAGGCCGGCACGGCGGCGTTCAGCGCCTCCCCCGCGGCGGCGGTGTGCTGGATCCCCAGAAGCAGGATAAATTCGGTGAGCAGGACCAGCGTGGCGCCGGGGTGGATCCGCGCGCCGGGCTTTACCCGGCTCTGGGCCTGGGCCTTCTCGTCCTGCACCGTGGAGGGCGTGAAGACGCAGTTGGCCTTGCCGAAGGTGACGATATCCCCGGCGTGGATGGCGGCGATGCCCTCCAGGGAGCGGCCCCGAAGCCGCGTCCCGTTTTTGGACCGCAAATCCCGCACGAACCACCGCCCCTGGGGATCCCGGGTCAGCGCCGCGTGGGTGCGGGAGACGGTCTGATAGTTGAGGCACACGTCCGCCGAGGACGCCCTGCCCACGATGTTTTCCCAGTTGGTCAGCTCCAGCCTGGCGCCATTGGGCAGGGTGAGCCAGCCCCACACCTCCCGCTGGGTCTTCCCCGACAGCATGGAGACGGCGCAGCGCAGTAAGATCAGCACCGCCAGCACCGGCAGGACATAGCGGGTGACGGCGGTGATGACGCCGGAGGCGCGATACAGCGCCGACGGGTCTAAGTTTTCAACGGCTTCCAGCGTCTCCACGCTCCCGGCCTCCTTTCCGCCGCGCAGGGCAGGATCCTGCGGTTTTTACGCGCAGTTTTGATATTATATCACAATTCTCTTGAAATTTAAAGTCAGATACGGTATATTTGGGAAAGTACGACTTTGGGAGGTACACTATGCCCGATATGAACTGGCTTGCCGAGATGGAGGCGCGCATCCCCCACGACGGCGTGCGGACGCGGTTCGCCCCCTCCCCCACGGGGTATATGCATGTGGGGAATCTGCGCACGGCGCTGTACACCTGGCTCATCGCCCGCCACAACGGCGGAAAATTCATCCTGCGCATCGAGGACACCGACCAGGGCCGGCTGGTGGAGGGGGCGGTGGACGTCATCTACCGCACGCTTGCCGAGTGCGGCCTTACCCACGACGAGGGGCCGGACGTGGGCGGCCCGGTGGGACCGTATATCCAGACGGAGCGCCGGGGCTTTTACAGGGAATACGCGGAGCTTCTCATCGAGCGCGGCCACGCCTACCGGTGCTTCTGCGAAAAGACGGAGTCCGAGGAGGATTCCGGCAATTTTGACCGGGGGCCGGATCCCTGCCGCGCCCTCAGCCGGGAGGAGGCGGACCGGCGCGCCGCCGCCGGGGAGAGCTATGTCATCCGGCAGAAAATGCCCCGGGAGGGCTCCACCACCTTCCACGACGCCGTCTACGGCGACATCACCGTGGAGAATAAGGAGCTGGAGGATCAGATTTTGCTGAAATCCGACGGCCTGCCCACCTACAACTTCGCCAACGTCATCGACGACCACCTGATGGGCATCACCCACGTGGTGCGGGGGGCCGAGTACTTGAGCTCCGCCCCGAAATACAACCTGCTCTACAGCGCCTTCGGCTGGCCCGTGCCCACCTACGTCCACTGCTCCTCCGTGATGGTGACGGACAGCGAGACGGGCGCGGCCCGGAAGATGTCCAAGCGCCACGGGGATCCCAGCTACGAGGATCTGATCGCCGGCGGCTACCTGACCCCGGCGGTGGTGAACTACGTGGCCCTGCTGGGCTGGTCGCCGGGAGGCGAGCGGGAGATCTATTCCCTCCCGGAGCTGGCGGAGATCTTCGAGCCGCGGGGCGTCTCCAAGTCCCCGGCGGTCTTCGACATCAACAAGCTGACCTATTTCAACGCGGAATATCTGCGGGCCATGTCCCCGGAGGACTTCGCCAAAACGGCGGAGCCCTGGATCCGCCGGGCCGTGAAAAACCCGGCCGTTGACGCCTCCCAAATCGCGGCGCTCTTACAGCAGCGCACGGAGAAGCTCACGGAGATCCCCGAAAAGGTGGACTTTTTCGACGCCCTCCCGGACTACGCCCCGGAGCTTTTCGTCCACAAAAAGTCCAAAACCGACATCCCCGGCTCCCTGGAGACCCTTGGGGCGCTCCTGCCCGCCCTGGAGGCGGTGGAAACGTGGGACGACGACACCCTCCTGAAGCTTCTGACGGAGCAGGCGGAGGCCCGGGGCGTGAAAAACGCCAAGATCATGTGGCCTCTGCGCGTCGCCCTCTCCGGCAAGGCCGTCACCCCCGGCGGCGCGGTGGAGATCGCCCGGATTCTGGGGAAGGACGAGTGCTTAAAACGCATAAAGTACGCTTTGGATAAATTTCAAGCATAGTATAGCATCCTGGCCCAGCTCTGTCAAGTATTTTTGAAGTAAATTTAATTAATTTTTTGTTAAGGTAAATATTACAAGGCAACAAACACCCCTTTTGCGGAAAAGCTACGGCAAAAGGGGTGTTTTCTTATGGTTTTGTCCAAAAAAGCGGGCAGGCTGATCATCGTCTACTCCCTGGCGGCGGTGCTGGTGATGGGGGCGTTTGTGTGGAAGGCCGATCGGGAGCGCGCGGCCCTGTCCCGCTCTCTGGCCATCGGGTACGACCACGCCTTTACGGAGCTGGCCACGGCGGTGGGGGAGCTGGACGCCACCCTGCAAAAGGCCCGGTGCGCCGCCTCCCCGGCCATGGTCAGCACGGTCTGCGCCCAGGGGTACGCCCACTGCGCGGCGGCGGGCCAGGCCATCGCCTCCCTGCCCCGCTCCGACCTGGAGCTGGAGCACACGGCGGCGTTTCTCACCAAGGCGGGGGATTATCTTTTCTATCTCTCCCGCTCCGCCGCCGGGGGCGGGGCGCTGACGGAGGAGGAGCGGGAGGCCCTGGGAAAGCTGTCGGAGAGCGCCGCCCAGGTGTCCGGCGTCCTCAGCGACCTGACGGCGCGGCTGATCGCGGGCCAGGTCAGCACCCATGAGCTGGAAAAGGCGGAGGACGCCATAGCGGACGCGGAGGACAAGATGGTGGACACGGGCTTTGCCGGGTCCTTCAAGGCGTTGGAGGACGAGCTGCCGGAGCTTCCGGCCCTCATCTACGACGGCCCCTTTTCCGCCCACATCGAGCAGGCGGAGCCCCGGCTCCTCAAGGGGCTCGCGGAGATAGGCCAGGACGCGGCCGCGGAGGCGGCGGCGGAATTTCTGGACGTGCCCGCCGGCTCCCTCACCTTCCGGCACGTCCGGGAGAAGCCCGTGGCCGTCTTTGTGTTCACCTGCCAGAGCGGCAACGAGGTGCAGACGGTGGAGGTGTCCCGCACCGGGGGAAAAATCGTCTATTTCGGCACGGCGCGGGAGTCCGGCGAGGGGCAGATGACGGCGGAGCAGGCGCTGACCCGGGCGGAGGCGTTTTTGAAGGAGCACGGCTTTGATAGCATGACGCCCACCTACCACCAGGCCGAAGCCGGGGAGCTGACCGCCAGCTTCGCCTATGAGCAGGACGGGGTGATCTGCTACCCGGACCTTGTGAAGGTCACCGTGGCCCTGGACACCGGCAAGGTGGTGGGCCTGGAGGCCGGGGGCTATACCATGTGCCACGAACAGCGCGCCCTGGGCGGCGTAAGCTTTGATACGGAGGCCGCCGTCTCCACTCTCTCCCCCTGGCTGACCGTCCGCTCCCACCGCCCCGCGCTGATCCCCACGGAGGGGAAAAACGAGGTGCTCTGCGAGGAATATCTCTGCGAGACGCCGGAGGGCAAGCACGCGCTGGTATATCTGAACGCCGAGACGGGCCGGGAGGAGCAGATTTTGCTGCTGTTGGAATCGGAATCAGGGACGCTGACCGTGTAAAGGTTCAGGGGATCCTTGAAAGCTCCAGCTCCAGCCGGTAGAGGTCGTCGGGCAGGAGCTCATCGGCGCGGCGCAAAACGGGGATGCTCCACACCCGCCAGGACCCGCAGGCGGTAACCACGGCTTCAGTACCCGCGACGGCCATTTTCGACTCCAGTCCCAAAAATCCCAGGAGCGTCAGGGACCTGTCGGCCCCGGCGAGGCTCACGGCGAGCGCCCGGGCATACCGGGCGTTGAACATCTCGGCGTTCCTCTCACTGTCTTCGGACACCTGGTGCCAGGAAAGGCCCGTGACGACGCCGTTCTCTACGGTTAATTCCACCGGTGCGGGAACCAGATTTTCCCAAGGCCCCATGTACACCGTGCCGGGGCTGACGGGCCGGGTGTCGGTCCAAGCGCCGTCGGCCCCCAACTCCCACCGGCCCTCCCCCAGGTTTCTGCGGAGATACCAGTTCACGTTCTCCGCAAGCTCCTCCGGCGTCAGCTCCCCCCGGTGGACGGGCAGGTAGGAGTCCACATAGACCGCTCCCGCAAGGAAGATCAGGGCCGCCAGGGACACCGCGCACAGGGGCTTCCACCACCTTCCCCGGGGAGTGAACACCACCTCCGAGCCCCCTTCCCAGGGCAGCTCCAGGCCGTCCCCGGCGTCCCGCCAGCTCTTGGCATACCGCCAGAGGGAGATAAGCGGCAGTCTCAGTCCTTCCCCCCACAGGAGAACGCCCCAGGTGCGGCGAAAGGCCGCCGGGAGCGCGAGCTTCCGCCCGTCCCGGCCCCGGACCCGCAGGCCCAACAGGAGCTTGCCCGGGGTGGCCCCGAACAGACGGAGGAACAGGGGCTCCAGGGCGAGCGCCGCGGCGAGGGTGACGGCCCAAAGCACAGCCCGCTCCCCTATGCTCCCGGCGGCCGGGACGCGCAAAAGCTCCACCTGGACCCACAGAAAGCACAGCCTGACAAGGGCCGCGTCTATAGTCCTGGCGAAAAACCGGGGCCAGGGGCCGGCGTAGTCCGGGCATGGCTCCGGCTCCTCCTCCGGTTTCAGCTTCTCCGGCGCGGCCTCCGGCAGGGCCGGCGCGCCGGATTCCAATTGCGTAAGGTAGTCGTCGCTGCGCAGGGACTCATACGCCGCCCCGTCGGCGAGCATCTGCTGAATGACCCGCCTGGCGTCCTCGATGTCCTCCGCCCGGGCGTCCAGACTGCGGATCCTGGCCCGCAGACGGTCCTGAAAGTCGCCGTCCCCGGCGTCCATGGCGCGGATGTCGTCCAGGGAGAAGCCCAGCGTACGCAAAAGCTTCACCTTCTGGAGCTTTTCAAGGTCTGCCTCTGAGTAGTTCCGGTAGCCGTTGGGCTCCCTGGCCGGCCTTATGAGCCCCTCGGCCTCGTAGTAGCGCACCGTGCCTCTGTCCAGGCCCGTGCGGGCCTCGATCTCGTTGACCGTCATGGGTGATCCCCCCTTTCACCGGCCACTATACGGTATAAAGCGGCTTTACAGTCAAGCGGTTTTTTGAAAAATCTGAAAAAAATCTCACGAAAACCGCCAAAAGAGATAGGCGTACAGGAACACCTGGACGAAAAAGGCGGTGGAGACGGTGAAATAAAATTTGTTGTGCTTCGTCTTGTGGTGGAGAAGGTGCATCCCCAAAAGCGCGCCCAGGGAGCCGCCCAGGACGGCGGCGAGGAGCAGGGTGGACTCCCGGATCCGCCACATGTGAAGGCGGGCCCGGCGCTTATCCACGGCGTAGAGGGCGAAGGCCAGGAGATTGACGGCGGCGATATATACCGCCAGGGCCAGCTGGGCGGCGGTCATTTCAGGGCCCTCTCCAGCTGGGCCATGGACTTGCGGCGCAGAGCGTCGGTGATGGCCATCTTCCGGATCACGGTCTTGACGGTGGTCTCCAGCTCGCCCCCCTCCGAGTAGTCGGCGGGCAGCATGTAGTCGGCGCGGCCGTCCCGGAGGAGCTGAGCGGCGGTGTCCCGCCTGTTTTTGGGGTACACGGCGATGGAGCAGCCGCCGTTGACCCGCACCAGCTTCATGCAGGGCACGTCGGTCTTGCCGTCGGCGATGTAGAGCATGTTGCGGAAGGGGACGGGCCGCTCGTCCTCGGGGGTGTAGTCGTTGAGGGCGGCGTCCTCGGACAGGTCCAGCACGCCCTTGTTGACCCGGAACAGGAACTGGGTCTTGGTGGTGTAGTTCACCACGTTCTTGGGCCAAACGGGCATTCTGTCCACGTCGTAGAGGAATTCGCAGGCGAAGACCTCGGCGAAATATTTATAGATGCTGGAGCCCTCGATGATCTCCCGGAGGCCGGAGGAGATGATGAAATGGCGCACGTCCACCCCCTGCTCCCGGCCGAAGGCGCCCATCCGGTCGAACCAGGTCTCCACGCCGGGGTAGAACTCCAGATCCCGCCCCAGGGCCACAAAGCTCTCCCGCCGCACCGAGACGGTCTTGGCGGAGCGGGCCTTGTCCAGCATCACGTACATATAGGCCAAAATTCCGTCCATCTTCTTCTCCCGGGCCAAGGAATTGGCCTCGTCCCAGAATTCCCGGGCGGTGAGGCCCACGTTGGGGATGAAGGAATACTCCTGCATGTCCTTGGTACACAGGGTCTTGTCAAAATCATACATCAGGGCGATAACGGGGCGCTTGTTTTTCATGATCTGCCACTTCCGTTTTTATTCAGGTTTTGGTATAATGATACTGTTCATTGTAATACGGCGGCGCTAAAAATTCAAGCGGCGGTTTTTTCCCGTATGATGCAGATTTGATGCAGGAAAGATGTAGGATAAGCTCGAAAGAATTTCGCCAAGCGCAAAGGGGATCTACATATGATACGCGTCCTGATCGTCGACGACGAGCGGCCCATCGCCAATCTCATCAAAATGAGCCTCACCAAGGCCGGCTACGCCTGCACCTGCGTTTACGACGGGCTGGCGGCGGCGGACATTTTGGAGAAGGAGACCTTTGACCTTATTTTGCTGGACATCATGCTCCCCGGCGCCACGGGCTTTGAGCTGATGGACTACATCCGGCCCCTGGGGGTGCCGGTGATCTTCCTCACCGCCAAAGGCGACATCGCCGACCGGGTCCACGGGCTGAAGATCGGGGCGGAGGATTACATCGTCAAGCCCTTTGAGATCGTGGAGCTTCTGGCCCGTGTGGAGGTGGTGCTCCGGCGCTACAACAAGCTGGCCAGCGTCATCGAGATCGCGGGCCTCAGCATCGACACCCGCTCCATGCGGGTGACCCGGGACGGGGAGGAGATCCCCCTGACCAACAAGGAATACAACCTGCTCCTGCTCTTTGCCCGGAACCCCGGCGCGGCCCTCTACCGGGAGACTATCTATGAGCGGGTCTGGGGCGGCGACTACAACGTGGGCAGCCGCACGGTGGATCTGCACATCCAGCGCCTGCGCAAGAAGGTGGGCTGGGAGGACAAGCTGGTGTCCGTCCACAAGGTGGGCTACCGCCTGGAGGCCGACGGATGAGGCTCTCCACCAAATTCACCCTGGGGGCGGTGACCCTGCTGGCGGTGATCTTCGGCATCTGCGGGTCGCTGATGATCTCCGCCTCCTTCGACGCCATGCTCAAAAGCGAGCGGGACTCCGCCCTGCGTACCTATTATTCCGTGCAGAGCACCCTGCGGCTGGCCACGTCCATCAGCACCCAGTCGGATTTTGAGGACGTGGCGGACACGCTGGACATCTTAGAGGATCACGGCCGGGACATGTGGGACGGCATTTTGCTGGAGACGGAGGCCGGGACGCTGTACAGCGGCGGCATCGCCCCGGACCGGGTGGAGACGGAGACGGGCCTGTGCTCCGTGAGCTACCCCAGCCGCGGCGGGGCCAGGCTCCTGCAGGTGTCCGGGGCCATGACGGCCAACGGGCGGAAGATGTCGCTCTATCTGCTCAGCGACATCTCCCCGGTCTACGAGCTGAGGAGCACGCAGCTGGACACCTACCGGAAGCTTCTGCTGCTGACGGTGCTCCTGGGCGCGGCGGGGGCGTACCTCATGTCCGTGTTCCTGACCCGGCCCCTGACGCGGCTGACCAGGGCCTCCCGGCAGATCGGCGCGGGGGATCTGTCCAGCCGGGCCGAGGTCAGCTCCGGCGACGAGCTGGAGACGCTGGCGAGGGAGTTCAACGCCATGGCCGACAGGCTCCAGGGCAACATCACCGAGCTTACGGAGAACGCCCGGCGGCAGACGGAGTTCATGGGCTCCTTCGCCCATGAATTAAAGACCCCCATGACCAGCATCATCGGCTACTCCGACCTCATCCGCCGGCGGATGCTCTCCCCCGAGGAGGAGCAGGAGGCCGCCAACTACATCTTCTCCGAGGGCCGGAGGCTCGAGAGTCTGTCCATCAAGCTTCTGGATCTGCTGATGCTTAAAAAGCGGGATTTCGAGCTGGCGGAGGCATCCCCCGCCGCCATCGTCACCGGTGTGGTGCGGCTTTTGCGGCCCAATCTCACCCGCGCGGGCATCACCCTGCGCTACAGGACCGCCGAGGGGCGGTGTATGCTGGAGCCGGATCTGGTGAAGTCCCTTTTGATAAATCTTGTTGACAACGCGCGAAAAGCGATGGATAATGGAGGAGCGGTGTTCATCCTCTCCGAGATGACGGACACCGGCTGTGTGATCTCCGTCACCGACAACGGCCGGGGCATCCCGGCCTCCGATCTCACCAAGATCACCGAGGCCTTTTACCGGGTGGACAAGTCCCGCTCCCGGGCCCAGGGCGGCGTGGGGCTGGGACTGGCCCTGTGCGACGAGATCGCCAAGCTCCACGCCGGCTCTTTAGAGATCCAGAGCGTGGAGGGCAAGGGCACCCGCATCGCGGCGATCCTGAACGGAGGGCGCGTATGAGGAAAAGAAGCATCCTGATCTGCGCGCTCACCGCCCTCATGTGCTTGGGAAGCCTCTTCCTCCCGGGCTTGGTGCTCTCCCTGCGGGACCGGGCCCTGGCCCGGGCCTCCGAGTCCGTGGCCGTGGACGAGGTGGAGCTGAACCTGATCACAAAGCTTGACATGGTGGGCAAGCTCCGGCTGGCGGGGGACGCCTCCGCCGCCGTGATCCCTCTGGAATCCGGGCGGCTGATCACCGGCAAGGACGCGGTACAGCAGGCCATCAAGACCCAGCACGAGATGGGGATCTATCTGGGCGACGGGATCAGCTCCTCCGTCTCTCCCCGGCTCCTGATCAGCGATCAGGGCGAATCCATGGTGCTGTGGGACGTGATCCTCACCTGGCCGGATTCCGGCATGACGGGGCACTATCTCATCGACGACGAGACCAGCGCTCTGCTGGGCATCGAGCTGAGGCTGGACAGCGCGGCGGTGGACTCGGAATACGGGGACATGGAGGTGGAGGGCGACGACGCGGACTACCACTACTTCCTCTGGCTCTTTTTAGGGCCGCTGGGTCTGGACGAATCCAATGTGGCCGCCATCTACTTCACCCACGACAGCAACACGGGCTATGTGCTGGTGACCTCCGACAGCGCGGAGGCGGATCTTCCCATCGTCCTGCGGCTGTCGGATCCCGTCGACTGGTGCTTCAGCATCAACATGCCCACGGAGGGCGAGGCCGCCTCCGATCCCGTGGTACCCGACACCACGGCACTGCAAAGATAAACCATTTTTCATATTTTCAGAGGTAGAGAGAACATGGATCAAAGAGAGTACAGGGATGAAAACGACAGACCCTATGAGCGCGCCGGGGCGTACCGCTCCTACGGCGGACGGGACGACCGGGACGGATATAACCGGGAGCGGACCCGGAGCCGCGCCGGTGGCAGGCCCGCCCCCCACCGGGGCGGCCCCCAGGATCCCCTGCGGCCCCTGATCGTGGGGGCGGTGCTGTTCGTCGCCTGCGTGGTGGCGCTGGTGATGAGCATGGTGCCCCGGGGGGCCAAGGCCCCGGCGGATACCTCCGGCGACACCGCCGGGCAGCAGGACAGCGCCGGCGACACCGGCGGCGACACCTCCGGCGACACTGGGCCGGATCTCACCGGCCTTCCCGACGCCCTCCACGCCCTCTACGACAAGGTGCCCGAGGCCAGGGATTACGTGCTGGCCTGGTTCGACAGGCCCAAGGCCCAGCCCACCGAGAGCATCGACCTTTCCGGCCTGGATCTGAGCCGGGTGCCGGCCCTCTACCAGTGGGATATGCGCTGGGGCTACTCCATCTACGCCGGGAACTACCTGGGCCTGTCCGGGTGCGGCCCCACCTGCCTGTCCGTGGTGGCCCTCTATTTCACCAAGGACGCCACGCTGAACCCCCAGAAGGTGGCGGAATACGCCACGGCCAACAACTACGCCACAGCGGGCGACGGCACCTCCTGGACGCTGTTCTCCCAGGGCGCGGCGGGGCTGGGCCTCTCCTCACGGGAGCTGTCCCTTGACCAGAGCCAGATCGACGCCGCCCTGGCCGCCGGCGACCTGGTGGTCATGGTGCTGGGCCCCGGCGACTTCACCACCATCGGCCACTACATCGTGGTCACCGGCGGCGACGGCACGAACGGCTACACCGTCCACGATGTGAACAACCCCGCCAACAGCGCCAAAACCTGGACCTTTGAGCGGCTGAAGGACCAGATCCGGAACATCTGGGCCATGAATAAGGCATAACCGACTGTTAAATTCCATAGGCAGGCAAGGGACGGAGCCGCGAGCACCATCCCTTGTCGTTTTTTTGTCAATTTTAAGGCTTTATACTAATATTTAATTAAAACAAGACATTCTCGCCGGTCTTTTTCGCGTCATACTTCGTCAGCCGTCTTGGAAATACCAATGGGTATTCCCTTCACCGGCTTCCTCGTCTGACACGAAAAATCCTCGCCGATTGATGTCTCTTTTAAATAAATATTAGTATTTAAAGCTTGACAACCTCCGGGCCATCTCTTATAATATGTTACGTAAACTTTGGGAGTTATGTCAACATCTGGATTATGTAAAGTTAACATAATGTTGGACATAAAGTCAGGTTTACATAACATTCGTAAAGGATGTGGGAGACATGAAAAAACGTTTTATCTGTTTGCTTTTGGCGCTGGTCATGGCCGTCGGCGTTCTGCCGGGGCTGGTGTTCGCGGCGGACGCCTGGAAGGCGGAAACCGTCGAGTCCCGCTATTTTTATGACCAGCTCAATCCCCGGGCCAAGGTCATTTATTCGAAGCTCCTGAACGAGTTTACAGGAAAAGACAAGGCGTCCTATTACGGCGGCACCAAGACCATCGACCTCATCGGTCTTGAGGGCGTGGATCTGGACGCTGTGGAGGCCTACATAGCCGGCAGCAAGGAGCTTTTCAACGACTTCTGCGCCGCCAAGGACGCGCTGGATCTGGACCACTCCGAGATCTGGTGGATGGACTCCGGGTATCTGACCTTCCGGGTGACCCAGGACAGCGCCAAGTCCGGCGCTTATGAGGGCTACCATGTGATCATCGGGCCGGGCCGGGGCGATACCTACCTGCTGGGCGGCCAGACCATTGACAAAGTGGCGGAGAAGGACCGGGAGATCAACGCCGCCATCGACAAGATCGTCACTGGCGCCGTGTCGGCTCTCAACGCCAACAGCGCCGCCGGAGGCTTCAGCCAGGAGGACAAGATCGCGTATCTGACGGGCTATATCCACGACCAGATCACCCAGGGGATCCACTACCGCTATGAGATCGAGTGCCGTGACAATGGCGCCAACGCCAAATACATCCGCACCATCTACGGCTTCGCCACCCACGAGGGCGTCTGCGAGGCCTATGCCCGCACGCTCCAGGTGGCTCTGCGGCGCCTGGGGATCCAGTGCGTGCTGATCCACGGTGTCCAGACAAAGGGCACCCCCGAGGACCACATGTGGAACGCGGTGAACATCCCCGACGCCAAGGGGGCCCACTGGTACGCGGTGGACGCCACCTGGGACGACCCGCTGGCGGCGGACTACACCGGCAAGCGGGATCTGACCTTCGCCCACGGCCTGGACGGCAAGGAGACAAACACCTACCTGCTGGTGGGGCAGGCCCAGGTGGGCGAATACTGGCGTCCCTCCGGGTTCGTCTCCACCGGTACCTTTGAGTTTTCCTATCCCACCATCGAGGCCGACGCCTACGCCGGCGCGTCGCTGGACGGCGATTATAACGGGCTGGAGGTAAAATACTCCGCCGGGGCCTCCATGGAGGACAACACCCCCGCCGGCGTGTTCACCGTGACCTACAAGGGCATGAACGCGGCCCAGGCCAAGGAGAAGGGCCTCTACTTCATGGTGAAAATGTACGACTACCACGCCGACGGCACCGCCGACGTGATGGACGAGTGGTACTACGCCGACGCCTCCTTTATTCTGGCCTCCGACAACCGCTACTTCGGGGACCACAAGAACGGCCTGCGCATCTACACCGCCACCTGCGAGTACGTGGACATCGCCGTCACCACCCGGGAGCCGGACCACCGGAGCGAGTGGAGCACCAACCCCAGCACCAGCTACCTCTCCCAGCACCCGGAGGCCGGGTATTTCCAGGGAGACGAGAGCGAGATCATCGCCCAGACGGGAATGCTCTACAACGTGAACGCCAGCTATGAGGCGCCCCCCTATGTGCTGACCCAGACCCCGGCCCCCAACGGCAACGCCACGGCGGGGTATCAGTACCGCTTCAAGGTCACCTTTGACGACGACCTCTACCACATCCTGCCCGAGGGCAATGACGCCGCGACGGTCTACGGCGAGGACTACGCCCGGGCGTCCACCCAGAAGGTACAGCTGCGCTACGTCACCCGGCAGCAGGATCTGCACACCGGCGGCGAGAAGGTCGTCCAGATCGCCGGCGAGCTGCCCTTTGACGCGAACCGCGACGGCGTGGTGGATATGACCGGCGGCTACACCGAATTCAAATGGATCTACAAATACGACGGGAAGTACGCCCAGTGCCCCAACCACGCCAAGCACAAGGGCGGCCAGTGCGACGTGGAGGCCGGCTGTCCCATCGTGGGCGTGGAGTTCAACTTCCGGGCCTCCGATCTGTGGATCGACGACGTGACCGAATATAACTTCTCCGTGGAGGGCGTGGTGGGCTCCCGCTCCGCCAAATTCCCTAACAACTTCTCCGTCATCTGCACCGTCCCCGGCCTGTGCCCCGCCTGCTACCGCAGCCAGGGCATCGACTGGAACCTGTGGGGCCAGCCCACGCTGCTGGACGCCCCGGAGGATCTTGACCTCCACGACATGGCCGTGGCCGGCGGCACCGACAAAGAGACCCTCAAAAAGCTGGACGACGAGATGCGCCGGGACGAGCTGAACGGCCGCCTGATGCTGGTGGTGGAGGACAAGAGCCAGGGCGCCGGCAACCGGCAGGAATATGAGGAGCTCAACGAGGAGCTGGCGGAGAGCGCCGCCGGCAAGGAGCTTTCCGGCCAGGATGTCGCCGCCCGGATGCTCTTCGAGATCAACTTCAACCGTTTGTGCCCCATGGTGAAGCTGAAGCCCAACCAGGGCCAGTCCCTGCGCGTCCAGGTGGGCTACCCCGCCGGGGTGACCTACGAGTCCCTGGGAAAAGGTGAATATGAGCTGATGGCCTACCACTTCACCCGCTGCGCGGAAAATGAACGGTGTAAGGAATTTTATGAGGAGTATGCCAAGGCGACGAACGATTTGGACAGAGCGGCCGTAAAAGCTTCCCACGACTGGGGCGCTCACATCATCAGCGTGGAGAAGATCACCGTCATCCCCACCCCCTACGGCATGGTGCTCATGTGCGACGCCTTCTCCCCCTTTGAGATCGTGGCGGTGAAGAAGAACAACGCCGTGACCTCTGTCTCGGACGGCCCCAAGACCGTGGTGGTCGTCTCCGACGGCAACGGCACCGTCAGCGTGGACAATCACGACACCGTGGGCAAGGGCGGCAACGTGGAGTTTACCTCCGGCGCATCCAAGACCTTCACCGTAACGCCCGACCCGGGTTACGCGGTGGACACCGTGTCCCTGGGCGGCAAGGCCATTCAGATGAACGGTGACGGCAATACCTTCACCGTCAGCGGCGTTACGAAAAACGACGTGCTCAGCGTCACCTTCCTGCCGGAGAAGGTCAAGACCGCCGAGGATGCGGCCTACGGCGCCACCGTGGTGGCCCAGGTCTGCGATCATTCCAGCACTGTTCCCCTGGAGGAAGCGGGCCACAAGGCTAACGTGGATCCCACCTGCACCACCGACGGCTGGAAGATGGGCACCAAGTGCAGCAAGTGCGGCCAGATCATCACCCACGGCCAGGTGATCCCCGCCACGGGCCACAGGCACACGGAAGTCCGTCAAGAGGCCAAGGAGCCCACCTGCACCGACAACGGCTCCACCGCCCAAATCTGGTGCAATGACTGCAAAACATACATCTCCAACGCCTCCGAGGTCCAGGCCCTGGGCCACCTGTTCAAGAACTACACCTCCACCGGCGTCACCTCCTGCAAGGGCACCGAAATGACAGCCACCTGCGAGCGGTGCCATACCGCCGTGGACACCCATTTTGACGCCTCCGTGAAGTCCGACCACCAGTTTGTCAATTACGTCTATCAGCA
Organism: uncultured Oscillospiraceae bacterium; assembly: GCA_947631845.1. Classification (GTDB taxonomy): domain Bacteria; phylum Bacillota; class Clostridia; order Oscillospirales; family Oscillospiraceae; genus RUG626. Next base: position 22,883 of record CANRMY010000014.1, read on the forward strand.
TGACGCCACCTGCACCAAAAACGGCACCGAGAAGGGCGCGTGCATCTACTGCGGCGCCTCCGATGTGCGGGAGAAGGAGGGCACCATGCTCCCCCACGACCTGGATCCAGACACCCACATCTGCCGCGTCTGCCATGAGTACGCCTGCGCCGGAGGCCACACCCCCCAGACCGTCCCCGGCAAGGCGGCCGCCTGCACCGAGAACGGCCTTTCGGAGGGCCAGATCTGCTCCGTCTGCGGCGAGGTGCTGAAGATCCAGGACATCCTTCCTGCCCAGGGACACACCTTCCCCACCGACCACGCGGTGAAGGACGTTGCCTGTCTGGTCTGCGGCCAGGTGATGAAGGCCTCCGCCCACACGCCGGAGGATATCCCCGCCGTGGCGCCCACCTGTGACGCCGAGGGCCTGACGAAGGGCGTCCGGTGCGCCCTCTGCCATCACATCATCGAAAAGCAGGAGGTGCTCCCCGCCCTGGGCCACGAGTACGACACCGAAAAGCTGGCCTGGGTCTGGTCCACCGACGGCCTCAACCACGCGGCGGCCACCGTCCCATGCGTCCGGGAGGGCTGCTCCCACCAGGAGACCCTCGCGGCCCAGGTCACCCTGAAGACCGTGACGGAGGCCGGATGCACCTCCGTGGGAAACGCCGTGGCCACCGCCTCCGTGACCGTGGGCGAGGAGACCTTTACCGACACCCGCACCGTGGAGCTGCCCGCCCTGGGCCATGACGTCATAGGCGGCATCTGCGCCCGCTGCGGCCGCAACATAGGCGACTTCCCCAGCCATCCGGTGATCCGCCCCTACGATAACTTCGCGGACGTGCCCGGCGACGCCTGGTACGAGGAGGAGCTGGAATACGTCAACACCCGCGGGATCATGCTGGGCGGCGACGGCGGAAACTTCAAGCCGAATGAGAACATCTCCCGCGTCCAGATGATGACGCTTCTGGCCCGCTTTGACCTGAACGCCGAATCCTCCGGCGAGAACTGGCACGACGCCAGCATCGACTGGGCCGTAAAGGCCGATATCTCCGACGGACAGAACCCGGAGGCCTTCCTGACCCGAGAGGACTGCGTCACCATGCTCTGGCGCTACTACGGAGAACCTCTGGTGGATCACGACCTCAGCGCGTACCCCGACCAAAACCAGGTAAATACCTGGTCCCGCGACGCCCTTAAGTGGGCCGTCAGCGAGGGCATCATCACCGGCACCGGAGACGGCGGGCTCGCCCCCCTGGGCACCGCCACCCGCGCCGAGGCCGCCTGCATCTTCGCCAGATTCGCCCAGCTCGTAGAGGGCTGAACCGCTAAGAACCATCCCTCCCCCCGCGGGGGAGCGGACTGTCGGAAAAAACTTCGGATTTGAGTTTTTTGACAAACTGCCCTCCCCCCCGCGGGTCACCCGCGGGGGGAATTTTCGCGCCCCGCTCTCCGGCCCGAACCGTTAATTTTCCCGCTCCAGCCTTGACAAAATCCCCTCTTGTGGTAAAATAGCCACAGTGTGGAAAAATAATATAATTTCATGTAGCTTTCTCCCCGGCTTGCGCCGGGAGTCGAAAAAACATGGCACATTACACCTTATTTATAACGGACCGGCAGGCGTCCCCGTATGGTTTGCGGGGATGCCCGCAATACTAAAGGAAAGGCGGGGTTTTATGCGTACCGAGGTCCTTGGCGTGGAATTTGACGCCGTGACCATGGCCGAGGCCGTGGAGCGCGGCATGGCGATGCTGGACACCGCCTCCCCCGACTATGTGGTGACCCCCAACCCGGAGGTGGTGATGGTCTGCCGGGAGGACCCGGAGGCCGCGCGCGCCGTGGCCAACGCCTCCCTGGTGCTGCCCGACGGCATTGGTGTCATCTACGGCGCCAAAATGTTGGGCCGGCCCCTGCCGGAGCGCGTCCCCGGCGCGGATTTTGCCCTTCACATGATGGAGCGGATGGCCGCCTCCGGCCGGAGCGTCTTTCTGCTGGGGGCCAAGCCGGGTGTGGCGGAGCTGGCCGCCGAAAAGCTGTCCGCCCGGTTCCCCGGTCTGCGGATCGCCGGCGTCCACGACGGCTATTTCAAGGAGGACGGGCCGGTTATTGACGCGATCAACGCCGCCGCCCCGGATCTCCTGCTGGTGTGTCTCGGCGCGCCCAAGCAGGAGAAGTGGATGTTTGAAAACCGCGACAAGCTGAAGGTACGGCTCATGGCGGGTCTGGGCGGCTCTCTGGACGTGTACGCCGGCGTGGTGGAGCGCGCCCCGGAGCGCTGGCAAAGGATGAATCTGGAGTGGCTCTACCGCCTTAAAAAGGAGCCGAAGCGCCTGGGGCGCATGATGAAGCTGCCGAAATTCCTGGTATGCGTCGCCGGGGAGCGTCTCAGCGGGAAGTGAAGCGCCCTCCCCCATTTTGAAGCGAAAGGATCTGTTTTTATGGTATATATTCTTCTGGCCGACGGTTTTGAGGAGGTGGAGGCCGTCTCCCCCGCCGACGCTCTGCGCCGCGCCCGGGTGGAGGTCCAGCTGGTGGGCGTCACGGGCATGACCGTCACCGCCAGCCACGGCCTGCGCGTCGCCGCCGACGCGGCCCTGGCGGACATCGACCCGGCCTCCTGCGAGGCGCTGATCGTCCCCGGCGGGCTTCGCGGGGTGGAGAATCTGAAGGCCTCCCCCGCCGCCCTGGCGGCCATTCAAACCGCTTACGACGCGGGCCGGCTTGTCTGCGCCATCTGCGCCGGCCCCACGGTGCTGGCCAGGCTCGGCATCTTAGAGGGCAAAAAGGCCGTCTGCTACCCCGGTATGGAGGGGGAGCTTGCCGGCGCCGTCCCCCAGCCCGACGCCAGAGCCGTGACGGACGGCCAGGTGATCACGGGCCGTTCCGCCGGCACGTCCTGGGATTTCGCCCTGGCCATCCTCACCGCCCTGCGGGGCCCGGAGGCGGCCCAAAAGGTGGCCGGCGCCATCCACTATGACGGCTTCCAAGGCTGACCTCCGGAGGCTTGTCCGGGAGGCGGAACGAAACCTCTCCCCGGCGGAAAAGGCGGAGAGCGACCGGATCCTGGCCGCCCGGTTCTTAGCGTCGGAGCCCTACCGGCGGGCCGGTGTCCTTTTCCTCTACGCCGGCGTCGATCCGGAGCCGGACACCCGGCCTGTCATCGCCGCCGCCCTGCGGTCGGGCAAGACCGTGGCCCTCCCCAAGATCACCGGTCCCGGCCTCATGGACGCCCGGCGGATCACCGCCCTGGAGGGGCTTGTCCCGGATAAATTCAACATCCCCGCCCCGTCTGAGAAAAGCGAGACGGTCCCCCCGGATGCCTTTGACCTCATTTTGGTCCCCGGCGCGGCCTTCACCCCCGGCGGCGTCCGTCTGGGGCGCGGCGGCGGGTACTATGACCGCTATCTCCCCCGCACCCGGGGCCTGAAGCTGGCCCTGGCTCGGCGTCAATTCGTCTTCCCCGCCCTCCCCGCGGAGGCCCACGATATAAAAGTGGATATCCTCATCACCGACGCGTAACGCGCACCCACAGCGTCCCCTCCGTCCTGTTTTCAAAATGTAGGGGCCGCCGTCCCCGGCGGCCCGTCCATCGAATTTCCTTCCGGGGCCCCATCGGGCTGTCGCCCGATGGGGAAAGGAGGAGCGAACCCTCTACACCCCTTTTTCGGGGCCCCCGCGCGGTCATCGACCGCGTGGGGAAAGGAGGAATCGAGCCCGCGCCCCGTCCTTTTTCGGAGTCCTTCTAAAACCCCATCGGGCTGTCGCCCGATGGGGAAAGGAGGAGTGAACCCTCTACACCCCTTTTTCGGGGCCCCCGCGCGGTCATCGACCGCGTGGGGAAAGGAGGAACCGAGCCCGCGCCTGAGGGGTGAGGCTGAAGCCATTCGCTTCAGCCTCGCCCCGAGGTAAAGCGGCTCGTGTGACGACGTCAGCAGCCGCAGCCGCAGCCGTTGTTGTTGCAGCCGCAGTCATTGCCGCAGCCGTTGCCGTTGTTGCCGCAGCAGCAGCACAGGACGATGATGATCAGGATGATCCAGATACAAGAATTATTTCCGCCAAAGCACATAGTTTTTACTCCATTCCGCCGACGCGCCCGGCATTTTGAGAGGATTTTTCTGTCAGCGCCGCGCGCGTTTCCGGCGTGACAGGATGACTTGCCTGCCATCTGGCTCATTCTATGCCGGGTGGGGAGCGCATGTCACGCAGGCACAAAGTTTTCAGGCCGGCGGCCTTCCCGCCGGCATCCCGGAAAAGGAGGTACTCATGTCCGGCAGCAAGGATGATTTCTGGAAGGAATTGATGGGCGATGATTTCAAGGTCGATCCCCTTGACGGCGCGACGGCGCAGCCCCCCGCGCCCGAAAAGCCCTCCCCGGAGAAGGCCGCACCCAACCGGGCCGGATCGCCCGCCGTTCCCTCCGGGGGCACGGAGACGCCCGCGTCCGCGGGCGAGCGCGATCCCGGCTTCACCATAGAATATATCTCCCGCTCCGGCGAGCAGGCCGGCCGGCCCCAGGAGAAGCGGGTCGAGAGGCCGGCGGACCCTCCCCGGCCCTCTCAGATCCCCTCCGCCGCTCCTCAGGCGTCTCCTCAGACGCCCTCCGGCGGCTCTCAGGTCCGTCCCCCGTATCCCGCCGCCCCGCAATCCCCCCCGCGTGCGCCCTCTCAGAGCGCCAGCCCGGCCCCGCGTCAACCGGCGGAGCCTCCCCAGGAGGAGCCCACCCGGCGCTTTGAGCCCATCCGGCCGTCTCTCCCGGAGGAGGACGACTCCGCTCCGGCCCGTACCGGCCGCCGCCGTCGCTCCAAGGAGGACAATTTCGAGGTGGAGTTCGACTTTGACGCCGAGTACCCGGATGTGAACGAAAAGACCATCCGGCGGGGCCGGACAAGGCGCACGGGGCTGATGTCGGGCCTTTTGCTGTTCCTCTTCGTCATCTGCGTCAGCGTGGTGCTGGCGTGTCTGGGGTGGATGTGGGCCATGGACGTGCTGGGCTTTGACGGCACGGACGAGACCGTAGAGGTCACCCTGCCCAAGAGCATCTTCACCGAAGATCAGGTGGAGGAGGAGAACGACGAGGGCGAGACGGTGACCACCACCGTGCTCCGGGCCGATATGGACGCGGTGGCGGAGGAGCTGTACGGCAAGGGTCTTATCTCCTACAGGTGGCTTTTCAAGCTCTTTGCCGACATCTCCCACGCCGACACCAAGGTCCAGGCCGGCACCTACACCCTCAATATGAATTACGACTACCGGGCCATCATCCACGGCATGAATCCCAAGAGCGGCCGCCGGAACACGGTGACGGTGGCGATCCCCGAGGGCTACACCATCTCTCAGATCGCGGCGCTGATGGAGAAAAACAACGTGTGCTCCGCCGCCGATCTGCTGAATTCCCTGGCCAACACCGATTTTGATTACGATTTTCTGAAGGACGACGACGTGCCGCCCCTGGGCGACCCCAAGCGCCTGGAGGGGTACCTGTTCCCGGACACCTACGAGTTTTACGAGGACGACGACCCGGACGCCGTTATCCGGCGCTTCCTGGTGAACTTCCAGAAGAAATGGGAGGACGGCTTTGACGAGCTGGCGGAGCAGCAGGGCTTCACCCGCCGCCAGATCCTGAACATCGCCGCCATGATCGAGAAGGAGGCCGGCGTGGACGCGGAGCGGGATACCATCGCCTCCGTCATCTACAACCGCCTCAACCACCCGGAAACACAGAACACCAACGGGCTTTTGCAGATCGACGCCACCATTTACTACGCCATCGCCGACACCGGGGAGGCGTTCTCCACGGAGCTGGAAAGCCCCTATAACACCTACAAGTACCCCGGCCTGCCGGCCGGCCCCATCGCCAACCCCGGCATCGCCTGTATCCGCGCCGCCCTGAACCCCGCCAGCACCAAGTATTACTTCTACGCCCTGGGCACCAACGGCCGCCACAGCTTCTTCGAGACGTACAAGCAGTTCACCAATTTCGTCAACTCCGATAAATACGGCGGATAACCCCCAACGCGGACAAATTCATTCAAGGAGATACAAAAACACATGAAACCATTCGGCCTTAACGAGCTTCGGGAGATGTTCCTCAAATTCTTCGAGACGAAGGGGCATCTGCGCCTTCCCTCCTTCTCCCTGATCCCCCAGAACGACCAGAGCCTCCTGCTCATCAACTCCGGCATGGCGCCCATGAAGCCCTTCTTTACCGGCGAGCAGGAGCCGCCCCGGCACCGTGTCACCACTTGCCAGAAGTGCATCCGCACCGGGGACATCGAGAACATCGGCCACACGGCCCGCCACGGCACCTATTTTGAGATGCTGGGCAACTTCTCCTTCGGGGATTATTTCAAAAAGGAGGCCATTCCCTGGGCCTGGGAGTTTTTGACCAGCCCCGACTGGGTGGGTCTTGACCCGGCGCGGCTCTACCCCTCCGTCTTTGCCGGGGATGAGCAGACCCCCGCCGACGACGAGGCCTACGCCATCTGGCGGGACGTGGTGGGCGTACCCGAGGATCACATCGTCCGCTTTGGCCGGGAGGACAACTTCTGGGAGCACGGCTCCGGCCCCTGCGGCCCCTGCTCCGAGATCTACTACGACCGGGGCCCCGCATGGGGCTGCGGCAAGCCCGACTGCCACGTGGGGTGCGACTGTGACCGGTACATCGAGGTCTGGAACGTGGTGTTTTCCCAGTTCGACAACGACGGGGAGGGCCACTACACGGAGCTGAAGCAGAAGAACATCGACACCGGCATGGGCCTGGAGCGCCTGGCCTGTGTCTGCCAGAACGTGGCCAGCCTCTTTGACGTGGACACGGTGATGAACATCACCAACAAGGTCAGCGAGCTCACCGGCGCCCACTACGGCGAGAGCCACCACAAGGACGTGTCCCTCCGGGTCATCACCGACCACATCCGCTCCAGCGTCTTCATGATCTGCGACGGCGTCCTCCCCTCCAACGAGGGCCGGGGCTACGTCCTGCGCCGGCTGCTGCGGCGGGCCGCCCGCCACGGGCGGCTTCTGGGCGTCACCGAGCCCTTCCTGCACGACGTGGTGGACACGGTGGTGCATGAAAACGAGGGCCACTACCCGGAGCTTCGGGAGCGGCAGGCGTACATCACCCGTGTCATCCGGGTGGAGGAGGAGAACTTCGCCAAGACCATCGACGCGGGTCTGCGCATCTTCAACGATATGCTCTCAGCGCACCAGGCGAAGGGCGAAAAGACCTTCTCCGGCGCCGACGCCTTCAAGCTCTATGACACCTACGGCTTCCCCATCGACCTGACCCGTGAGATGGTGGAGGAGCAGGGCATGGCCGTGGATGAGGCCGGCTTCAAAACTCAGATGGAGGAGCAGCGCCAGCGCGCCCGCAAGGCCCGGGAGGCCCTGGGCGATCTGGGCTGGGCCGGCGTGGAGTTCGGCAAGGACGTGCCCGAGACGGCCTTTGTGGGCTACACCGAAAAAACCGTTGACGACGCTAAGGTCGTGGCCTTAGTGGTGGAGAACGAGCAGGCCGAGGAGCTGATGCCCGGCGTGGAGGGCATCGTGGTGCTGGACAAGACCCCCTTCTACGCCGAGATGGGCGGCCAGGTGGCCGACCACGGCCTCATCACCGCCGGGGATGCCTCCTTCACCGTCACTGACGTGCAGAAGAACAAGGGCGGCAAGTACATGCACTACGGCAAGCTCACCGCCGGCATCCTGAAGCTGGGCGACACCGTCACCGCCGCCATCGACCAAGAGCGCCGCCAGGCCGTCATGCGGGCCCACTCCGCCACGCACCTTTTAGACGCCGCTCTGCGGCAGGTCCTGGGCGACCACGTCCACCAGGCCGGCTCTCTGGTGGAACCGGACAGACTGCGGTTCGACTTCACCCACTTCGCCGGCCTCACCGGCGAGGAGCTGCTGAAGGTCGCCGATATCGTGAACCGGGAGATCTTGAAGGGCCTGCCCATCGTCACCGAGGAGCTGCCCATCGAGGAGGCCAAGCAAAAGGGCGCTATCGCCCTCTTCGGCGAGAAATACGGCGATGTGGTCCGGGTGGTCACCATGGGCGGCGGCTTCTCCGTGGAATTCTGCGGCGGCACCCATCAGGACAACACCGCGAAGATCGGCCCCTTCCGCATCACCGGCGAATTCTCCGTGGCCTCCGGCGTGCGGCGCATCGAGGCCATCACGGGCCTTGCGTATTTTAAAGAGAACGAGCGGATGAACCGCACCCTTTTGGAGGCGGCCAACGCCATGAAGACCTCCCCCTTCGAGCTGGTGGACAAGCTGAAGGCCAATCAGGAGGAGATCCGGAAGCTCCACCGCGACCTGGATTCCCTCCAGGACAAGCTGCGCTCCGGCGAGATCGGCCACTTCCTGGCCGCCGCCAAGACGGTGGGCGGCCTCCATGTGGTCACCGCCAGCCGTCCCGGCGCCGCCCCCGACGAGCTTCGGAAGCTGGGCGACATGCTCCGCGACCGGGACAGCGCCGTGGTGGCGGTGATCGCCAGCGTGGACGGGGAAAAGCTGACCTTCCAGGCCGTCTGCGGCAAGGACGCGGTGACCAAGGGCGTCAAGGCCGGCGACATCATCCGCGCCGTCTGTGCCGTCTGCGGCGGCAAGGGCGGCGGCAGGCCCGACTCCGCCATGGGCGGCGGCAAGGACGTGCTGATGCTGGATGACGCCTTAGCCAGCGTTGACAACTTCGTTGCCGGGAAGCTGGGGATTTAACGCCTTGCCCCGGCGGGGGGAATAAGGTTGTCCGCCTTATAGGCGGACGGTGATTTGCTTTTCTCCTTTTGGATTTCCAAAAGGAGAAAAGGCAACAAAAGAGGAAAAGAAACCAGAGGGGGGCTTTCGCTTTTTCCCCCCTCTGGACTCCCCCTTTTAAAAACGACCACACAGGGGCCGCGGCCCCTATGTGGAGAACCCCGGGGGAACGCCCGCAGGGAGACTGGCGCGGTAAACGGTCTTTTTCCCACGCACGACGGCTTCCCTTCCGTACGGGCCGGACACCCGGCCGGCCCGTGTATCGAATTCCTGCAAATCCCCCTAAGACGCCGTACGGGCCGCATCGTGGCCCCCATCGGGCTGTTGCCCGATGGGGAAAGGAGGAGCGAACCTGGCGAGTGAGCCCGAATACTTGGAGGGCGAACCATCGCCGGTTCCGCGACGACGTCGGCGGCCCACCGACTTCCCGGTACGTTCCATCCAACGCACCCCGTACGGGCCGGACACCCGGCCGGCCCGTCCCTCGAATTCCCGCATCATTATCGTATAACGCACCCGTAGGGGCCGATGACCACATCGGCCCACACGCCGCACCATCGAATTTCCTTTCGAAAGGATTCTTACCATGAAACTGGACTTTACCGCCATTCCCGAACAGCGCATCGAGGGCTTCAAGGGCGGTTCCGGCCTTTTTGAGCCTCGGATGTTCACCGATGAAAACATCAAGATCATGACCGCCGTCCTAGCCCCCGGCGCATATATCGGCCCGCACACCCATGAGGGGTCGAGCGAGATCGTCTACATCTTAGAGGGCCAGGGCGTGATGGTCTGCGACGGGGAACGGGAGCTGCTGTGCCCCGGCGACGTGAGCTACTGCCCCGAGGGCCACACCCACAGCCTCCGCAACGAGTCCGACCGGCCCCTCCGCTTCTTCGCCGTGGTGCCGGAACATAAGAAAGGAGCATGATCCCATGTCCGACGTTTTGAATTTCGACGAAAACTGCCTGTTTTGCAAGATCATCAAGGGCGATATCCCCTCAACCAAGGTTTACGAGGACAATCTCTGCTACGCCTTCCGGGACATCAACCCCCAGGCGCCCACCCACATTTTAGTGGTGCCCAAGGCTCATATCCGGTCCGTGGCGGAGATCAACGCCAAAAATGAGGCCCTGGTGGGCCACATCTTCACCGTCATCGCCAAAATAGCGGCCCAGGAGGGCCTCGCCGGCGGCTATCGCGTCATCTCCAACTGCGGCCCCGACGCCTGCCAGTCCGTCCCGCACCTGCACTTCCATATCCTGGGCGGCGCCAAGCTGGGCGAGCGGATGGGCTGACCGATGGTCATTGAACCGATCCCCCTCCTGCTGAAGGACGGGCGGGGGGGCGGTTTTGGGGACTTGGCATCGGCACGGCCATGTTCCAAGCCCTGATAAGCATCGCCAGATCCCGCCAGGGCGTGACCCAGCTGGAGCTGGACTGCTTTGAGGGTAACGCCCGGGCCCGGGCGCTCTATGAGAAGATGGGCTTTCGCATATGCGGCGTGCTCCCCGACGCCATCTGCCTCTCGGACGGGACGCTGCTCAACGAGTATAAAATGATCCTTAAACTCTAAAACGATTGCAAATATCCCATCAAGCGTGCTACAATAGAAAAACCTTAACCAATTCAGGAGGTACACTATGAGTAAAGGGAAATTCTACCTTTCCACCGCCATCGCCTACGCGTCCGGCAAGCCCCACATCGGCAACACCTATGAGATCGTGCTGGCCGACGCCATCTGCCGCTTCAAGCGAATGGAGGGCTACGATGTGTACTTCCAGACCGGCACCGACGAGCACGGTCAGAAGATCCAGGAGAAGGCCGAGGCCGCCGGCGTGACGCCCCAGCAGTTTGTGGACGGCACCGCCGGGGAGATAAAGCGCATCTGGGATCTGATGAACACCAGCTACGACCGGTTCGTGCGCACCACGGACCCGGAGCACGAGCGGAAGATCCAGGACATCTTTGAGAGGATGCTGGCCTCCGGGGACATCTACAAGAGCAAATACGAGGGCTGGTACTGCACCCCCTGCGAATCCTTCTGGACCGAGAGTCAGCTTGTGGACCACAAGTGTCCCGACTGCGGCCGGGAGGTGAAGTGGGCCGAGGAGGAGGCGTACTTCTTCCGGCTCTCCAAATACACCGAGCCGCTCCGGAAATACATCGAGGAGCACCCCGATTTCATCCAGCCCGAGGCCCGGAAGAACGAGATGATCAACAACTTCTTGAAGCCGGGGCTTCAGGATCTGTGCGTCTCCCGCACCAGCTTCACCTGGGGCATTCCGGTGCGCTCCGACCCCCGGCACGTGGTGTACGTGTGGCTGGACGCCCTCTTTAACTACGCCACCTTCCCCGGCCTGGAGGTGAACGGGGCACCCTGCGGCGAGAACTACCAAAAATACTGGCCGGCGGACGTACACCTCATCGGCAAGGATATTTTGCGGTTCCACACCCTCTACTGGCCGGCGTTTCTGATGTCCATGGGCCTGCCCCTGCCCAAGCAGGTGTTCGGCCACCCCTGGCTTTTGATGAGCGACGGCAAGATGTCGAAATCCAAGGGCAACGTCCTCTACGCCGACGATCTGGTGGAGCTCTACGGCGTGGACGCGGTGCGGTACTACGTGCTCCACGAGATGCCCTTCGCCTCCGACGGCACCATGAGCCACGACCTTGTCATCGAGCGCATCAACTCAGACCTGGCCAACATCCTGGGCAACCTGGTGAACCGCACGGTGTCCATGCAGAACAAGTATTTTGGCGGCGTGGTGGGCGCCAACCGCACCCTGGAGCCCGTGGACGCGGAGCTCATCGAGCTGGCCCTGGCGACCCCCCGGCGGTGCCAGGAGAAGATGGACACCCTCCACGTGGCCGACGCCATCGACGAGATCTTTACCCTCCTGCGCCGCGCCAACAAGTACGTGGACGAGACGCAGCCCTGGGTCCTGGGCCGGAGCGAGGAGACAAAGCCCCGCCTGGCCACCGTGCTCTATAACCTCCTGGAGACGGTGCGCATCAGCGCCGCGCTCCTCTCCCCCTTCCTGCCGGAGACGGCGGAGAAGATCTTCGCCCAGCTGAACCTGCCCGTGTCCGACTGGGACAGTCTCGCCTCCTTCGGCGCGATCCCGGAGGGCCACAAGATCGGCCAGCCGGAGATTCTTTTCGCCCGCATCGACCCCGCCAAGAAAGCCAAAGAGATCGAGGCATTTTACGCCGCCAAACATCCCGCCCCCGTCTCCGACCCGGTCCTCCCCGACGTGACCATCGACGAGTTTGCCAAATGCGACATGCGGGTGTGCAAGGTGTTGAGTTGTGAGAACGTGAAGAAGTCCGAGCGGCTTTTGAAGTTCACCCTGGACGACGGCTCCGGCTCCCCCCGGCAGATCCTCTCCGGCATCGCCAAATTCTATAAGCCCGAGGAATTGGTGGGAAAAACCGTCGTGGCCATCCTGAACCTCCCCACCCGGAAGATGATGGGTCTGGAGTCCAACGGCATGCTGATCTCCGCCGTCAAGGAGGAGAACGGCGAGGAGAAGCTTCACCTTCTCATGCTGGACGACGCCGTCCCGGCAGGCTACAAGCTCTGCTGAAAAAATCGACAACAAAAAAGAGCGCCGCAGGGCGCTCTTGAGACTGTCGAAAAAGCCTTGACAGGCTTTTTCCGGCAAGGGGAACGTGCGGGTAATTTTCTTTGAATTTTGCGAAATTCAAAGAAAATTACCCTGCTGTCGCCCTGCGCGCACGCAGAGCGCACACTTGGGCGACAATAGGAATTTTTTCCGACGTACATGCCGCCGGAAAAAATATAAGAAAATAAATTAGGTTTTGTCAATACTCTGAAGGGAAGGTCAGCCTATGACCTTCCTTTTTTCTCTCTCCCGCAACCACGGAGGGGAAAAGGGGTACTTATAGGGTGAAGGGCCCTGAAAGAAAACAGAAAGGAGGCGAAGGCGTGGAGGACGAGGCGATCATCGAGCTCTATTTTGACCGGGATGAGCGGGCGCTCCGGGAGACGCAGGCCCGGTACGGCCCCCTGTGCCGCCAGGTGGCGGCCAACATTCTGGGCGACCCCCAGGACGTGGAGGAATGCGTCAACGACGTCTACCTGGCGCTTTGGGACGCCATTCCCCCGGCAAGGCCCCGGAGCCTCATGGCCTTCGCCTCCGGCGTCGCCCGCCGCCAGGCCCTGAAAAGGCTCCGCCACGATACCGCCGGAAAGCGCTCCGCCGGGTGCCTGGTGCCCCTTTCAGAGCTGGCGGAGGTCCTGCCGGATGAGAGCTTCAGCCCTGAGGCGGAGGACGGGGAGTTGGCCCGGATCATCGGGCGCTTTCTCAAAGAACAAAGCCCGGAGGCCCGGTGCGTCTTTGTCCGCCGCTACTGGTACTTCGACTCCGTGCGAGACATCGCCGGACGGTACGGCTTCAGCGAAACCAAGGTGAAATCCCTCCTGTTTCGCGGGCGGAACCGTCTGAGAGACTATCTGAGAAAGGAAGGCATTTCCATATGAACATACCGAGGATCGCCGACGTCCTGGGTCTCATTGACGAGGACCTGCTGGACACCGAGCTGCCCAAGAGAAGACGGCGGGGCAGGACCGTCAGGATCCTGCTCACCGCCGCCTGTGTGTGCCTCGTTGTGGGGACAGTCACCGCCCTGGCCGCCGGGGCGGGGACCACGCTTTTGGCGAAGCTCCGAAAGGGGGAGGACGGCGGCTTTGAGTCCGGCTACGACATGGCCGCCCAGCTGACGCCCTTCCCGGAGGAGGCCCTGACCGGGGACATCCGGGAGGTCCCGGCCATCCTCCGCCGGCAGCTGGAGGAGGCCGCTCCCTGGTCAGACCAGCTCCCCAACACCTGCTACCGCCAGTTCGACACCGCCGCCCAGGCCCTGGCATACGTGGGTCTTGAGGAGCTCCGGCCCATCCGTTGGGATGTGGAGGAGACGGGGACGACCCTCTCCGTTTTCGGGGGCGCGCGGGGGGAGATCACCGACGTGAGTATTATGACCTACTGCCGGAAGGGGGAGGTGCGCCTCCAGGCCCAGGCGTGGCTGCGCACGGAGAACGACAGCACGGACAACACCTTTGGCGTCCGCACCACGGAGGATGTGGACTACACGGAGGAGCGCTTCACCGCCGCCGGGGGCTTTGACTGCCATGTGATCCGCTCCACAGCCCTGGAGAGCGGCTTTGCCACCTATGACGGCTGCATCGTCCGCGCCGGCATCCTCTACACCCTCCACGCCGCCTACCCGCCCTCCGAAGAGGCCCAGGCCGACCAGCTTCTCCACATCTGGGCCGACCAATTCGAGCCGGAAACGAGGTGAAAAGAGGCATGAGAAAACGACTCATAGCAGCTGCACTGGCCGCGCTTCTCCTCTTCTCCCTCGCCGCCTGCGGGGAAACGGTGTCGGAAAAGGACATTGAATTGGATCTGGACGCCATTGCGGGGGCCCTGTGCGCCAGCGGGTATTTTTCCGGGGAAATGGCCATGATGGACCCCGGAACCGTGCCCGAGCTTTTGCTTCTGAATGAGGACAGGGTCCAGGCATCGACAGAGGATCTGGCGGACGCCAGATACTACGGCGTGACGATAGGCACTTCCGCCAATCAGTTTATTCTGCTTAAGGGAGCCGACGCAAAAGCGGCGGATCGATTGGAAGAAGCGCTGAGGATCTATGCCGAGGACCAACGGACGGGGTTTGAGCTCTATCTCCCGGAGCAGGCGGCGCTGTTTGAGGACTTCATCCTGGAGCGCCAGGGCAGATATCTCCTCTTTGCCATAGGGGAGGACCGCGAGGCGCTGTCCGGCCTTTGCCGCCGGCTTATGAGCGGTGAGACATAAAAATTAATCCTTTTGATACCTCCCGGTTGTCACCAAAATATATTTTCTGAGCGTAACAGCTCCCCTTTACCCAATAGCCATTTCCCCATCGGCAAAATTGCCGATGGGGAAATGACTATCAGCTTGTCAAAAAACAAATCAGATTTTTTTCCAACAGTTTATACTAATATCTAATTAAAACAAGACATTCTCGGCGGCCTTTTTCGCGCCATGCTTTGTCAGCCGCCTTGGAAATACCAAAGGGTATTCCCTGCGGCGTCTTCCTCGCCTGACACGAAAAATCCTCGCCGCTCGGTGTCTACTTTTAAATAGATATTAGTATTAAAATTCGATCGGTTCCACGGGCTCGGGCTGGTAGTGGATGAGCTCGTTGTAGAAATTGGCCACGGACAGGTTGATATACGGCGTCAGATAGATGTTGAGCAGGGGCACGCCCAGGAGGCTCGAGACCAGGTTGGCGACGATCATCCACAGGATGAAGGAGAAATACAGCTTGAAAAGCCGCCACTTGTGGCCGCTCATCAGCCGCGCCGACTCCTTCATGCAGGCAATGGCCCCCTTGTCCGGGTCATCCAGGAGCACCATCACGGACAGGGAGAACATCAGGCTCAGGATCAGGCCGGGGATCACCAGGAAAAGACTGCCCACCGCTACCGCCAGGCTCGTCAGCAGGCCGATGGCGACGGTCTTGAAGGTCATCTTGAAGCCGTGCATCAAAAAGCCCACGGAGGTGTCCTTCTTGCGGCTCTCAAAGAGGATGTGATGGGTATAGCCCGCCGCCAGGGGCAGGGAGATCAGCGTCACCAGCACCGACAGCAGCGGCCCCACCAGGCTCCGCCCGGCGAAGAACTCCATGGCCGAGGGGACGGAGGCGTAGATCTGGGTGAGGATGGCCTGCAGCTGCGCCGGGTCGTCCAGCGCCTCCTGCAGCTGGCCGGCGTAGGAGTTCACCAGATCGCTCACCGCCCTGACATACGCGTTGGCCCCGGAGAGCTCGCTGGCGAAGTAGTTGATGAGGTACCCCGCCAGGATATACACGGCGGCCACCAGCAGGATGGGGAGCATCCGCTGGCGCAGGCGCGACTTGGCGGCCAGCTTCAGCTCATGGGAATCGGAAAACATCAGAAAAACCCCTTTCGTCAGAGTTTATATACCACGCTTTTATAGATGCGCCGCAGAAGGAGCAGGGACACGGCCAGGCTCACCGTCTCGGCGATGGGGAAGCACCACCACACCGCCTGAAGGCCAATGGTCTGCGAGAAGATGTAGGCCACCGGCAGGAGCACCACGATCTGCCGCAGGAAGGAGACGATGGCGGAGTATACGCCGTTGCCCAGGGCCTGAAAAACGCTCCCTATGACGATGCAGGCCCCGCACAGGAGGAAGTGGATGGAGATGATGCGCAGTGCCGGGACGCCGATCTCCAGCATGTAGGGGGAGGCGTCGAACATGCCCAGCAGCGCCTCCGGGAAGAGCTGGAAGGCCAGGAAGCCCGCCGCGGTGATGCACTCGGCGAAGATCACGCTGTAGCGGACGGTCTTTTTGATGCGCTCCTTTTGCCGCGCGCCGTAGTTGTAGGCGATGATGGGCACCATGCCGGCGTTCAGGCCGAAGACGGGCATACACACAAAGGACTGGATCTTGAAATACGCCCCGAACACCGCCGCGGCGGTGGAGGAGAAGGCCATCAGGATGCGGTTCATCACATAGCTCATCACCGAGCCGATGGCCTGCATCACCGTGGTGGGGATGCCGATGATAAGCATCTGGCGGAAGACACGCCGCTCGCACCGGAACAGAAGGCGCGGCTCGATCCGGATCTCCCGGTTGACAAAACGGTTGAGGACGGCCCCCAGAACGGCCGCCGTGATCTGGCCGATGACCGTGGCCACCGCCGCGCCGGTCACGCCCAGGCGCGGGAAGCCCGCCAGGCCGAAGATCATGATGGGGTCCAGGATGATGTTGATGATGGCGCCGGTGGCCTGGGTGACCATGGACCACACGGTCCGGCCCGTGGACTGGAAGAGCCGCTCCGAGGCGATCTGGGCGAAGATGCCGAAGGAGAAGATACAGACGACGGACAGATACTGCACGCCGTATTCCAGGATCTCCGGGTCAGTGTCCGCCGTCACCTGGGTGGCCATGAAGGGCCGGGTCAGAAACAGGCCGAAGACCAGGAAAATCAAATAGCACACCGCCATCAGCAGGATGCCGTGGCGGGCCGCCTTGTTGGCCTCGTCAGGCTTTTTCTCCCCCAGCGCCCGGGATAACAGGGCGTTCATGCCCACGCCCACGCCGTTGGCAAAGGCGATGATCAGCGTCTGGATGGGAAAGGCCAGGGAGACGGCGGTCAGCGCGTTCTCGCTGACCCGGGAGACAAACATGCTGTCGACGATGTTGTACAGCGCCTGCACCAGCATGGAGGCCATCATGGGAAGCGACATGGTGATCAGCAGCTTCCCCACGGGCATGACGCCCATCTTGTTTTCTTTCATAGCTTACCCTCTGCCGTGACCGGAAGCCTTCTTCCTGTCACGTTCTATCATAATCGTTTTATAAAATTTGTCAAGTACAATGTACGGGCCGTCTCCCTGGCGGCCCGTACATTTATGCGAAAGTTGCATGGATAAAATGAGTAGATTTGCTTGACTATGCTTATTTTTATGGTATAATGCACTATACCGAAGATTATTTGAAGTACCGCACCGCCGAGGCGAACAGCTTCATATCATATTCGCCGGGGACGTTCCTGTACAGTCCGCCCACGCGCTCGGAGTGGCCCATCTTGCCGAAAACGCGCCCGTCGGGGCTGGTGATGCCCTCGATGGCGGCCACGGAGCCGTTGGGGTTGTGGGCGATATCCATGGTGGGACGGCCGGTGAAGTCCACATACTGGGTGGCGATCTGTCCCTTTTCGGCCATCTGGGCCACGGTCTGGGCGGAGGCCAGGAACTTGCCCTCGCCGTGGGAGATGGGGACGGTGTAGATCTGGCCCGGCTCGGTGGCGGCCAGCCACGGGGACTTATTGGAGGCCACGCGGATCCGCACAAGGCGGGACTGGTGGCGGCCGATGGTGTTGTAGGTCAGGGTGGGGCAGGTCTCGTCGGTGTCCAGGATCCGGCCGTAGGGCACCAGGCCCAGCTTTATGAGGGCCTGGAAGCCGTTGCAGATGCCGCCCATCAGGCCGTCCCGGCGCTCCAGGAGGGCGGTGACGGCGTCCTTCACCTGTCCGGCGCGGAAGAACGCGGTGATGAACTTGCCGGAGCCGTCCGGCTCGTCGCCGCCGGAGAAGCCGCCGGGGATAAAGACGATCTGGGATTCCTCCACCAGCTTCGCGAATTCCTCCACGCTCCGGGCGATGGCGGCGCTGGTCTGGTTGCGCACCACAAAGATCCTGGCCTCGGCCCCCGCCTCCTCGAAGCGGCGGGCGGTGTCGTACTCGCAGTTGGTGCCGGGGAACACGGGGATCAGCACCCGGGGCCGAGCCACGGACACCTTGGGGCTGACCCGGGTGATGGCCGTAAAGCTGTACTCCGGGGCGGGGACGTCGTCCCCGGCGCGGGTGGGATAGACCTTCTCCAGCTTTCCCTCCCAGGCCGCCAGGAGCGCGGAGAGCTCCACGCTTTCGTCCTTATACTCGATCTCGCCGCTGGCGGTGGTGACGCCCAGGACGTTCCCGGTGGTCTCCCCCGTCAGCTCCAGCAGGAAGGAGCCATAGCAGGGGGCGAAGATGCTGTCCCTATCCACAGAGGAGGAGAACTTGAAGCCCACGCCGTTGCCGACGCACATTTTGAACACCGCTTCGGCGGGCCCGCCGCCGGTGGGGGTCCAGGCGGCCACGGCCTCGCCGGAGCGCAGGAGCTCCGTGACCCTGGCGTACAGCTTTTTCAGGCTCTCGGCGTCGGGCAGACCGTTTTTCGTCTCCGGCTTCAGCCAGACCACCTTGTGGCCGGGGGCCTTGAACTCCCCGGAGACCACGTCGCTCTCCTTCCCCATGGTGACGGCGAAGCTCACTAAGGTGGGCGGCACGTCCAGCTTCTCGAAGGAGCCGGACATGGAGTCCTTGCCGCCGATAGCGGCGATGCCCAGCTCCCGCTGGGCCTTCAGCGCGCCCAGCAGGGCCGCCAGGGGCTGGCCCCAGCGCTCCGGGTCGCTGCCGGGGCGGCAGAAATACTCCTGGAAGGTGAGGTACACGTCCTCAAAGGCCGCGCCCTGGGCGATGAGCTTGGAGACGGACTCCACCACTGCCAGATACGCGCCCTTAAAGGGGCTGGCCTCGGTGACAGTGGGGTTATAGCCCCAGGCCATAAAGGAGCAGTCGGAGGTGTGCCCGTGATCCAGGGGGAGCCGGTGGGCCATGGCCTGGATGGGCGTCAGCTGGTTCTTCCCACCAAAGGGCATCAGCAGGGAGGCCGCGCCGATGGTGGAGTCGAACCGCTCGGAAAGTCCCCGCTTGGAGCAGACGTTCAGATCGGAGACGGTTTTCAGCATGTTTTCGGTGAAGGATCCGGACGCCTCCGCGGGGATCTCCCGGGGGGCGGCGACCTTGACGGCGGTGTGCTTGGGCGCGCCGTTGGTGTTCAGGAAGTCGCGGGAGATATCCACGATCTTCTTCCCGTTCCACTCCATCACCAGACGGGGCTCCTTTGTGACCACGGCCACGACGGTGGCCTCCAGGTTCTCCGCGTCCGCCAGCTCCAGGAACTCATCCCTGTCCTCCGGCGCAACCACCACGGCCATACGCTCCTGGGATTCGGAGATGGCCAGCTCCGTGCCGTCCAGGCCCTCGTATTTCCGGGGGACGGCGTTCAGGTCGATGAGAAGTCCGTCGGCCAGCTCGCCCACGGCCACGCTGACGCCGCCGGCGCCGAAGTCGTTGCACCGCTTGATGAGGCGGGTGGCGATGGGATTGCGGAAAAGACGCTGGAGCTTGCGCTCCTCGGGGGCGTTGCCCTTCTGCACCTCGGCCCCGCAGGTTTCCACGGAGTGGGCGTTGTGGGCCTTGGAGGAGCCCGTCGCGCCGCCGATGCCGTCCCGGCCCGTGCGGCCGCCCAGCAGGATCACGATATCCCCCGGCGCGGGGGCCTCCCGCCGGACGTTTTCCGCCGGGGCCGCGCCCAGTACCGCGCCAATCTCCATGTGCTTGGCCGCATAGCCGGGGTGGTAGATCTCGTCCACGATGCCGGTGGCCAGGCCGATCTGGTTGCCGTAGGAGCTGTACCCCGCCGCCGCGCCGGTGACCAGCTGGCGCTGGGGGAGCTTGCCGGTCATGGTCTCGGACACCGGTACGGTGGGGTCGGAAGCGCCGGTGACGCGCATGGCGGCGTAGACGTAGCTGCGCCCGGACAGGGGGTCGCGGATGGCCCCGCCGATGCAGGTGGCCGCGCCGCCGAAGGGCTCGATCTCGGTGGGGTGGTTGTGCGTCTCGTTTTTAAAGAGCAGCAGCCAGTCCTGGGGCTCCCCGTCCACGTCGATCTTGATCTTCACCGTGCAGGCGTTGATCTCCTCGGACTCGTCGAGCTTGGGCAGCAGGCCCTTTTTCTTCAGGTATTTGGCGCCCACGGTGGCGATATCCATGAGGCACGGGGGCTTTTTATCCCCGCACTCGTCGCGCATGGCCAGGTAATTTTCATACTCCGCCTGGGCCGCCGGGTCGTCAAAGGTCACGCTGTCGATATGGGTCAGGAAGGTGGTGTGGCGGCAGTGGTCGGACCAGTAGGTGTCGATCATGCGGATCTCGGTGATGGTGGGCTCCCGGCCCTCGGACTTGAAGTAGTCCCGGCAGAAAAAGAGATCGTCGGCGTCCATGGCCAGGCCGTATTTGGCGACGAACTCCTCGATCTGCCCGTGGTCAAGGCCCGTGAAGCCCGTCAGCGTCTCCACCTGGGTGGGGACGGTGTAGGCGGTCTTCAGCGTTTCAAAGGCGTCCAGGGACGCCTCCCGGGCCTCCACGGGGTTGATGACGTATTTTTTGATCCTCTCCACGTCCTTTGAAGAGAGCTTGCCCCGGAGCACGTACACCTTGGCGGTGCGCACCGTGGGCCGCTCCCCCTGGGAGATGATCTGGATGCACTGGGCCGCGGAATCGGCCCGCTGGTCGAACTGGCCCGGCAGGTACTCCACGGCGAAGACCGTGCCGCCGGAGGTATCCAGCTCCGAATAGGTCACGTCAAGCTGGGGCTCGGAGAAGACGGTCCGCACCGCCGTATGGAAAAGCGCCTCGTCGATCCCCTCCACGTCGTACCGGTTGAGGACGCGCACGCCCCGGAGCTCCCTGATCCCCAAAAGCTCCCGCAGATCCGACGCCAGGGCGTCGGCCTCCAGGGTCAGGCCGTTTCGTTTCTCCACATATACTCTGTAAACCATGTCCAGTCCCCTTCTCAATCCTTCAGAGCGTCCAGCGCCCGTTTTCCGATATCCCGGCGGCAGAAGCCGTTTTCAAAGGTCACGCTGTCCGCCACCTGATAGGCCGCCTCCACGGCCTTTTGAAGCGTATCCTCCACGGCCACGCACCCCAGGACGCGCCCGCCGTGGCTCAGGAGCTTTCCGTCCTTAGTCTCCGCCCCGGCCACGTAGATCTCCCGGTTTTCCCCAAGGGCGGGGAGGACGATCTCATACCCGCTCTGATACTTGACGGGGTAGCCCTTGGAGGCCAGCACCACGCAGCAGGCGGATTTGTCGGAGAACCTGACCTCCGTCTCGCCCAGCCGCTCCTCGGTCACCGCCCGCATGACGGTGAGAAGGTCGGACTCCAAAAGCGGCAGGACCACCTGAGTCTCCGGGTCGCCGAAGCGGCAGTTATATTCGATGACCTTGGGGCCGTCCCTTGTGATCATCAGGCCGAAGTAGAGGCACCCCCGGAAGGGCCGCCCCTCGGCGTTCATAGCCTGGATCGTGGGCAGGAAGATCTCCCTCATGCACCGCTCCGCCACCTCCGGGGTGTAATAGGGGTTGGGGGCCACGGTGCCCATGCCGCCGGTGTTGGGGCCGGTGTCGTTATCTCCCGCCCGCTTGTGATCCATACTGGACACCATTGGCACCACCGTATGACCGTCGGTGAAGCTGAGGACCGAGACCTCCGGTCCCTCCAGATACTCCTCGATGACCACGGTGGAGCCGGAGGCGCCGAATTTGCCCTCCGCCATCATCTGGCGAATGGCCTCTTTGGCCTCGGCCACGGTCTTTGCCACGGTAACGCCCTTGCCCAGGGCCAGACCGTCTGCCTTGACCACGATGGGCGCGCCCACCTGATCCACATAGCGGAGGGCCTTGTCCATGCTGGTGAAGGTCTCAAATTTGGCCGTCGGTATGTTGTATTTTTTCATGAGGCGCTTGGAGAAGGCCTTGCTGGCCTCGATGACGGCGGCGTTTTTGCGGGGGCCGAAGGCGGGGACGCCCGCCCTCTCCAGCTCGTCCACGCACCCCAGCGCCAGGGGGTCGTCCGGGGCCACCACGGCGTAGTCCACCTTCTTTTCCACGGCGAAGGCGACGATCTTCTCAATGTCCGTGGCCCCGATGGGGACGCACTGGGCGTCCGCGGCGATGCCGCCGTTGCCGGGGAGGGCGTAGATGACGTCCACCGCCGGGTTCTTTTTCAGGGCCTTGATAATGGCGTGCTCGCGGCCTCCGCCGCCGACTACAAGAATTTTCATGAAAACGCCTCCGTATTTCAATTCCCAAATTCAATATTTTTTCGGCGGCATGTACGTCGAAAAAAATCCCTTTTGTTTTGCGCAGTGTATGGCCCTCCGGGCCATGCGCGGAGCAAAACAGCAGGGGAAATACTCTGAATTTCGCAAAATTCAGAGTATTTTCCCGCACGTTCCCCTATCATTAAAAGGGCGTCAGCCCTTTTAATGATGAAAGAGTCTCATGCCGGTGAAGGCCATAGCCATATTGTATTTATTTGCCACTTCGATCACATTGTCGTCTCTCACGGAGCCGCCCGGCTCGGCCACATATTTCACGCCGCTCTTGTGGGCCCGCTCCACGTTGTCCCCGAAGGGGAAGAAGGCGTCGGAGCCCAGGGAGACGTCGGTGACCGTGTCAAGGTATTCCCGCTGCTCCTCGGCGGAGAAATACTGGGGCTGCTGGGTAAAATAGCGCTGCCAGACGCCGTCGGCGGTGACGTCCTCCTCGTTGTGGTTGATAAAGCCGTCGATGACGTTGTCCCGGTCGGCGCGGCCCAGGCCCTTCAGGAAGGGCAGCTCCAGCACCCGCTGGGACTGGCGCAGATGCCAGGTGTCGGCCTTGCCGCCGGCCAGGCGGGTGCAGTGGATGCGGCTCTGCTGGCCGGCGCCCACGCCGATGGCCTGACCATCGGCGGCGTAGCAGACGGAGTTGGACTGGGTGTACTTGAGGGTGATGAGGGAGACCACCAGATCCCGCTTGGCGAAGTCCGGGATGTCCTTATTCTCCGTCACCACGTTGTTCAGAAGCGCGTAGTCGATCTTGAAGTCGTTGCGGCCCTGGGAGAAGGTGACGCCGAAGACCTCCTTGGTCTCCTCGTGCTCCGGTACATACTTTTCGTCGATCTTTACCACGTTATACCCGCCCTTTTTCTTGGCGGAGAGGATCTCCAGGGCCTCGGGGGTGTAACCGGGGGCGATGACGCCGTCGCTGACCTCCCGCTTGATGATTTTAGCGGTGGTGACGTCGCAGATATCCGAAAGGGCGATCCAGTCGCCGAAGGAGCTCATGCGGTCCGTTCCTCTGGCTCTGGCGTAGGCGCAGGCCAGGGGGGAGTCGTCCAGGCCCTGGATGTCCCGGACGAAGCAGGCGGCCTTCTGGGTGTCGGAGAGCTTCAGGCCGATGGCGGCCCCAGCGGGGGACACGTGCTTGAAGCTGGCGGCGGCGGGGAGGCCCAGCTCCCGCTTCAGCTCCCGCACCAGCTGCCAGGAGTTGAGGGCGTCCAGGAAGTTGATGTAGCCGGGGCGGCCGTTCAGAACCTGGATAGGAAGCTGGGCGCCCGAGCGCATATAGATCTTTGAAGGCTTCTGGTTGGGGTTGCAGCCGTATTTCAGTTCAAATTCAGTCATGTCGCACCTCACACGTTTTTATTGATGATGACGCTGTCGGCCTGGCCGGTGGCCAAATCGATAAAGCTCACATAGAGGGACACCTTGTTGTCCGCGTTCAGGTTGTCCCAGAGAAGCTCCGCGAATTCCCGGGCGCTCTCCGCCTCGACAGTCACGCGCTCCGGCTCCCCCTCAAAGCTGGGGATGGGGCTGCCGTCGCCTTTGTAGGTGTGGATGAAGTGGCCGTACCCGGCGATGGGGCGGTCATACTCAAAGAAATACCGGCAGCAGCAGGCGGGGTCGCCGTCCATGCTCTTTAAGATGGACAGGCTGTACTTCCCGTCCGGGGCAACGACGCCGGAGATGCGGGGCGTCCAATTGGGGCCGTCCGGCTCAAAGGTGCGGGTGTGGAGGCCGTGGCGGTAGCAGTGTCCGGCCTTCATATGGTCCCGGATGGTGTCCGTCTGGTCGCCGTTGGTGACAATGGTGGTCCCGTTCAGCACCCGCACCGGGTGATAGATGATGAGGCTGGGATCCTCCATTTTGGACTCGTCAAAGGCGCGGGTGCGGATGCCGTCCTCCGTGGCCTCAAAGACCCGGTTGCGGCTGTTCTGGCTCCGGCCCATGATGAAGTAGGCCACGACGGCCTTTTTGTCGTCCTTCGTCCGGCCCAGAAGGATGCCCCGGCCGGGGTAGGTGTTCTCGCTCAGGAGCTTGGCTATGTCGTAGATCATGCTTTTCCCTCCACAATCGCTTTTGAAACGGTCTGGGCGGCCTGGGGGAGAATGACCCACTCGGCCTCCTGCATGACGCGCTTTTGCAAAATTTCCGGCGTGTCGCCGTCTAATACCTCCACGGCCTTCTGGGCGATGATCCGCCCGCCGTCGGGGATCTCGTTGACGAAATGCACCGTGGCCCCGGTGACCTTGACGCCGTAGGCCAGGGCCGCCTCGTGGACCTTCAGCCCGTAGAAGCCCTTGCCGCAGAAGCTGGGGATCAGGGCCGGGTGGACGTTGATGATCCGGTCGGGCCATTTGGCGGTGAAATCGGCGCTTAAAATGCTCAAAAAGCCCGCTAAAATAATGAGATCGATGCCGTGGGCCTGAAGCTCCTCCTGGAGCCGCGCCTCGAAGGCCGCCCGGCCGCCCAGCTCCTTTTTGAGCAGGGTCAGCGTCTCGATCTCGGCCATTCTGGCCCGCTCCAGGGCGTAAGCGCCGTCCACGTTGGAGATCACCAGGGCGATCTCCCCGTCCCGCAGAAGGCCGCTCTTCTCGGCGTTGATCAGGGCCTGCAGATTGGTGCCGCCGCCGGAGACGAGCACCGCGATCCTCGCTCTCAGCATATTTGCATCCTCTCTTCGGAGCGGACCACGGTCCCGCAGACGTAGGCGTCCTCGCCGGCGGCTTTCAGGGCCGCCAGAGCCCTGTCCGCGTCCTCCGGGGCCACGATGACGGTCATGCCCACGCCCATGTTGTAGACGTTGAACATCTCCCGCTCCGGCACGCCCCCCAGGCGGGCCAGGAGGGTGAAGATTGGCGGGATATCCAGGCTGGCCCTGTCGATTTTGGCCCCCAACCCCGCCGGCAGGGCGCGGGGGATATTCTCATAGAACCCGCCGCCGGTGATGTGGGCCACGGACTTGACCCGCACCGCGTCCATCAGCGCAAGGACGGGCTTCACATAGATCCGGGTGGGCGTCAGAAGCGTCTCGCCCACGGTTTTTCCGTCCAGCTCGTCAAAGGCGTCCGTCAGGGCGGTGTGGGAGTCGGCCAGGATCTTCCGCACCAGGGAGAAGCCGTTGGAGTGGACGCCGGAGGACCTGAGGGCGATGATCACGTCCCCCTCGGCCACGGAGTCGGGCTTTAAGACCTTCTCCCGGTCCACGATCCCTACGGCGAAGCCGGCCAGATCGTATTCGTTCTCCGGCATAAGGCCCGGGTGCTCGGCGGTCTCGCCGCCGATGAGGGCGCAGCCGGCCCGGACGCAGCCCTCGGCCACGCCGCCCACGATGGCGGCGATCTTCTCCGGGATATTGCGCCCGCAGGCGATGTAGTCCAGGAAGAAAAGGGGCTTTGCGCCGCAGCAGACGATGTCGTTGACGCACATGGCCACGCAGTCGATGCCCACGGTGTCGTGGCGGTTAAGCTCAAAGGCCAGCTTCACCTTGGTCCCCACGCCGTCGGTGCCGGAGACAAGCACGGGCTCGCGCATACCGGTGAGGTTCGGCACAAAGGCGCCGCCGAAGCCGCCGATGTCGTCGTCCGCGCCGGGGATCACGGTGCGCTTGATGTGGGCGCGCATCAGCTCCACGGCCTTGTAGCCGGCGGTGATATCCACCCCGGCGGAGGCGTAAAAATCGGATCTGGAGTCGTTCATATAAATCATCCTTTCGTATGTTCGTGGATTCGGGCCGGCCGGGTGTCCGGCCCGTACGGCGTCTATCAAAAAGTATTCGGGAATTCGATCACGGGCCGGCCGGGTGTCCGGCCCGTACGGCGTCTATCAAAAAGTATTCAGGAATTCGATACACGGGCCGGCCGGGTGTCCGGCCCGTACGGCGTCTATCAAAAAGTATTCAGGAATTCGATACACGGGCCGGCCGGG
>CANRMY010000015.1 GCA_947631845.1 uncultured Oscillospiraceae bacterium
AGGGACAGTAGAGAAGACAGTCTCCACCACGGACCCGGAGTGCGGGATGTTCGTAAAGGGAGAGCATGAGAGGCAATCTTACTTCCAACAAAGGAATAGTAAACGGAGGCGGGACAACTTTCCGGCAGTTTATAGAAAACGCGAAAAGGCTGGGTAACGCGGTAAGGTTCTATTTCGGAAAGGTATCAGGACGCCTTAACGAACAGATCAAAGCACAAACTGGTTATGATGTGGGAAATTATAACCTTGCAATTCGCACTGACGAGATTGTACACGCATTGAACGATCACGGGAATGAATTAACCGAAAGAAACCGCGGGCAACTTCCCGTTACGATGGAGGTCCTGGAACGTATCCCGGAAGTTTTTAACGACCCCGATGAAATCGTCAAGTCAGAACAGAGGGACTATGCCGGACGAGAAGCTATTGAATTTAGAAAGCAGCTTGACGGATGTATTGTTGTCTTAACAGGCGTCGCCAACGGAAGGCATTCTCTGGAGGTTGACACGGTATATGTGATAAACAAAAAAGGGACGAACACTACGGCTGATGCATCGCGAAATGCGCCCTCAAGCCTTACGTCCGAAACGAGCAGTGTACAATCCCTTGCTCCAAATGTACCACAGTCTGCTCCGGATGTCAACCCCGAATCCGGCACCTTCAATCCTGTGATAGAAGCGTATGAACAGGCAAAAGGGGCCCAGGAGGGCGGGTCGAGAAGCATTCCGGCTGCCCACGTAGGGAGCACAGGCATAGACGACGCCGCCATCCAGGGCCGTGGCGCTATTTTATCACCCGGCGCGGAGCTTGTCAACAGCGTTGTGGAAGACGCCCTGAACAAGGCCAAGAACCGGCGGGCCGACGTGAACGAGATCCTTTCTGTACTTGTGCGGCACGGGGACAATCCCGCCGTTGCCGCGCAGATGGCGGAGGCGTACCGGGACCTTACGGAAAGCGGCGCCTACGCTGTGGACGGGGCCGGGAAGCTCTACGAGACCGGCGGGGAGAACGATCTGAGCATCAACGAGCGGCAGGACGATTCTGTCCGGCTGGGGAAGCGGAACATAAACGCCTTTCAGTTCGACCATCCGGAGGTACACAGGTACTACGCGGAGGCCGCCGAGATGCTTTTGTCCGACTTTGGCATGACCACCAGGGGCGAGCGGATTTTCCGCTATGTGCCGGAACAGAGCAATCCCATCGTGACGGGCGTAAAGAGAAGCACCAGCGCGCCCATCGTTACGATGCTGGACGAGCTTGGCATGACCTATGAACGCGCTCAAGACGTGCTGGAGCGGATCATCAATGACCAGGGACAGGAGAATATCGCCGACGCGAAGCGGGTCGAAATGCTCCTGGACGACATTCTCAAGCATGGATATGAGAGCCTTTCCGGCCCGGTGGAGCCCAACCGGGATTATATCGAAACGCTCCGGAGGATGGGGCAGATCGCGCCCGACGAGCTGACGGACACGGGGAACCGCCGCGGGGGCGGAGAGATCCGCACCGACGAAAACGGATACGCCGTCGTGGATGACTACGATGAGGACGGTGGGGATATTCCGCCCATGGACCGGAACCTGAGCGCGGCGGAGAGGGGATTTGCGGACAACGCCTATAACCGCTGGGTGGAGGACGCCGAAAGCTTCCATCCGGAGGGGGAAAAGGCCGTGCGCAACGCCTCCCTTCCCACGGTGAACCCCCAGGGGGAGAAGACATCCAAGGTCGCCCAGACCCTCATGGAGGCGGAACAGACCACCGACGCCAACGCGGAGGCCATCGGCAAACGCGCCCTCCGGGGCGGCTTCACCATCCCCGACAGTCAGAAAAACAGCGCCAGGATCGAAAACGCCAGGGCCGAGTACGCGCTGGACCCCGGCAAGGCCAGGAGCGATTGGAAGAGCGAAGTGGGCAAAGGGAAGGTCAATGCCGACCTTGTGGCCATGGGCGCTGTCATCCTGGACGAGCTCCAGCGGGACAGCTCCGTTTCCCAGAAGGAATTTCTGGGGTATGTGCGGGACTACGTGGAACTGTGCTCCACCGCCGGACAGGCCTTGCAGGCTAACCGCATCTACAAATCCCTGACCCCGGTGGACAGAATGTCTCTTGTGCAATCGGTAACGGAGAAGATGAACGAGCGGCTGAAGCTCTCCCCGGACAGGCAGATCACGGTGAGCGAGGACCTTATGGCGGAATACATCCGGGCGGAGACAGACGAGGCCAGGGACGCGGCGCTGGATAAGATCTACCAGAACATCGCCGACCAGGTGCCCGCCGGTTTTTCGGACAAGTGGACGGCGCTGCGGTACATGAACATGCTGGGGAATTTCAAGACGCAGATCCGCAACCTTGCCGGAAACACGGTGATGAGCGTCACCAAGGCCGTGAAGAACGAGGTGGCCGCCGTGCTGGAGGCCGCCGTACACGCGGTAAACCCCAAGCTGGAGCGTACCCAGTCCGTGCGCGTTGGCGGAGATTGGATGGACGCGGCAAAGGCCGACTTTGAGAACGTGCGCGACGTTGCGGAGGGAAATGCCCGGTACGACGACACTTCCCGGTCGCGCATCATGCAGGAGATCAATGAGCGCCGGAGGGTCTTCAAGTTTAAACCGTTGGAAGTATACCGGAAGATGACCACCTACACATCTTCCGAGAATCCCATGCCCGACTGGCTGGAAAGAACGCTGGGGCAGGCGTCGGCCAAGATCCCCGGATGGGACTACCACCAGACTGAGTATCTGGACGAGATGGGGAAGACGGAATCCAACGGGACCCTGGCGGAGCGGTTTATAGAGAACATTCTCAGCCCCGGCTACTGGACGCCCACCCACGAGGGGGAGGCCCTTTACGACGAGCTGCAGGACATCCACGACCAGACGGGGGCCAATCCCTGGCCGGATGCCTACCCGCCCAACAGCTTCACCGTCAGCGGCGAGAAGCACGCAATGGGGCAGGAGGACAAGGAGCAGTACCAGCAGACGAGCGGGAGTATCTACGAGGATCTGGCGGGGAAGTTCTTCCGGGGCAAAAAGAACCTTTTCACCCCGGAAGAGGCCGTGGAGATCCTGACCGGGATCAAATCCTACGCCGGGGCGGAGGCCAAAAAGGAGTTTTTCGAGGAGAACGACATCGACGCCAGCGTGAGCGGTAACTACATCGCCAAGGGGGTACTGGCCGCCAAGGAGGCGAAGATCCCCTTTGTGACGTATCTGGATTACCATCTCAAGACCGGTGATCTGACATACGAGAAAGGCGTCAGCGGGGCCAAGAAAGCCGCCGTGATGGATCTGATCGATTCCCTTGATCTCTCCAGGGAGCAGAAGGACTGGCTCTACCTGGACGCCGGATATTCCGAAAATACCATGGGCGATACCCCGTGGAACAAGAAGGAGTGATCACATGAAAACAGTCGAAGATGTATTCAAGGCCGCTATGGGCCTGATGGACGAGCTGAGCGCCACCGGCGAGGCCAAGACCGGCGACACAAAGGAGTACGAGTACAGGACGCCGGGGATCGTCAATATGATGATCTCCGAGTACCGTATGCTTGCGGGACAGGCCGGCGGCTTTGTGGCCGTGGAGGGTCTGGAGGATTATATTCTCAAGATCGACGACACCTATGCCATCGGCGTTATGCAGTACGGGTTGGCCGCCAACCTCCTGGTCGACGAGAATCCCACCGCCGCAAGCTTCTACGAGCAGAGGTACGAGGAAATGAGAAATCTATACTTCTCCCGGAGGCCCGCCGAGGACGGGGAAGAGATCGTGGATATGTACGGCGGGATTGAATACGGGAGGTTCGGAAGGTGGTGAGGTGTCCACTTGCTTTGGAAAAAAGCCGGATTTCCCTAAGAGGCAGGTGTCCTTTTTGGTGTCCAGTTGAACCCTGCAAAAGCCGTCTGAACCCCGCTGAATCTTCCAATTCGCAAGGCGAAAAACGGGCATGAAAAAATCCCGGAACGCTTAGAGCCTATAAGTGTTTCGGGACTTTTCTTTTGGTCCGAGTGACTGGATTCGAACCAGCGGCCTCTTGAACCCCATTCAAGCGCGATACCAAACTTCGCCACACCCGGATATCATTTTGTGCTTGAGTATAATAGCATACATCCTCCGAAAATGCAAGCTTTATTTTCGGATTTTTTTATTTTTTTCATAAAGCCCTTCTGACAAAAAATGGCTTTCGGTTTGGACGCGTTATCAAAGACGTGGTATCATATCCACCAAGGCGGAACTTATATTTGATTTTAAGCCGTTTTTCTCCCCGGCTGACGCCGGATACTTCAAAACAGTACCCGGCGTTGCCTTGCTGTATTCGTTTCCGCTACTCCTTAGCCGCACCGGCGGTGACACCGGTGACGAGGAAGCCGGAGAGGCAGAAATAGAGGATCACAATGGGAACAGCGATGAAGATGGAGCCTGCGGCGAAGCGGGTGAACTGAGTCTCGTCCAGGTGCATGAGGCCGACTGCCACAGTCCACTTGTCCTTGTTTTTTAGCAGAAGATTGGGAAGGATGAAGTCGCTCCAGGGCCAGGCAAACTGGGTGAGGGCGGTATAGACGATGATGGGCTTTGAAAGCGGCATAGCGATGGAGCGGAACACCCGGAAGCTGCTTGCCCCGTCCAGACGCGCCGCCTCGAACACCGAAGCGCTGATGGAGTCAAAGTACCCCTTCTGCACCAGATACCCCATGGGGGCGCCGGAGGCATAGATGAGCACCAGGGCCCAAAGACGGTTTATGAGGCCAAAGTTGACCATCAGCAGATATACCGCCGTCATGCCCATAAAGGACGGGAACATACTGAGGACCAGTGTGGACTTCATAAGGGTGCGCCGTGCCTTGAACTGGAAGCGGCTGATGGTGTAGGCTGTCAGGATCACCAGGACCGTCCCCAGGATGCTGGAGCCCACCGCCACAAAGAGCGTGTTTTTCAGCCAGTTGGGGTAGTCGTACATGGTGGTGTCCCCGAAGAGCGTCTTATACCCGGAGAGGCTGAACGAACCGGGAAAGAAGCCCTTCAGGTCGTAGATGGAGCCTGTGGCTGAGAAGGACGCCAGCACCAGCCACAGTACCGGGAAGAAAAAGAGAAAGCAGACGATGAGCAGCGCCAGATGGGCGCCCAGCCAGTCCAGAGTCTTTTTCCATTTCATCGGAAGCTGTCCTCCCTTCTGTAGGCGTTGGAGCGCACATAGACCGACAGGGACACGGCGGAGGTGATGAGGAAGATGATGAGGCTCACTGCGGCGCCGATGCTGTAGTAGTTGTTATCTATGGACAGGTTGTAGAGCCAGTTGATCAGAAGGTCGGTGTCCGACGCCAGGAAGTAACCGTCCATGTAGAGCCCACCCCGCAGGAAGTAGAAAATGCCGAAGTTGTTGAAGTTCCCGATGAAGTTGGTGATGAGCACCGGTGTGGTGGAGAACACCACGAAGGGGAGGGTGATCTGCCGGAACTGCTGCCAGGGGCCCGCGCCATCGATGCTGGCGGCCTCGTAGAGGTTGGGATTCAGGTTGGACAGGATGCCCGTGGCCAGAAGCATGGAGGTGGGAATGGAGATCCAGGCGTTGACGAAGATGCCGATGATCCGCGCCTTCATTCCCGCGTCGATGTCCAGAAAGCCCACGGCGCTGTGCCCGGCGGCGGTGATATAGTGGTTGATGGGGCCGCCGTAGGAGAAAAGAAACTTGAAGGCCAGGAGCGTGATGAACCCGGGCACCGCGTAGGCCAGGATGGGGAACATCCGCCAGAAGCGCTTGAATTTGACGCACTTCTTGTTGAGAAGCAGCGCCAGTGCCAGACCGCCGAAGTAGTTGACGGCGGTGGAGAGAACGGCCCAGATCAGATTCCAGCCCAGAATGCGGAAAAACGTCTCCTTGATGCCGGATAGGCTCAGAACGCGCCGGAAGCTTTCAAATCCGGTCCAGTCCACCAGCTTTGGCGGCACAATATCGCCGCCGTAGTTGGTGAAGGAGATGAGGATCATGAAGACGATGGGGATGACGTTGAACACCAGCACGCCGGCGACCGGGATGGCCAGAGCCACCACATAGAACTTGTTGTTGAGGAAGCTCCTCATGGAGAGGACGAATCCCGGCGCCCTTTCCCCGTATGCCCCGGTACGCTCCGTCTCCAGGATGTCTCGGAGGTTGGAGCGGTAGAGCAGCACCAGGCCCAGGATCAGCACGAAGGTCAGGAGTCCCCGCAGGAGCATGATGATGGAGTCGTCCCCGGCTGTCCCCAGCCAGGGGTCGGCCTCTACCGTACCCAGGGTGAAGAAGCCCGCAATGTCCCGGACGCCTGTGGCCGCCATGTAGGCGATGAAGGCCGCCAGAGCGCCCAGATACGCCAGCCCCTTGACCCACTGGCGCGCCATCAGCTGGCCCAGCCCCATCAAAGCCGCCGACGCCCGGACGCGCTTTGAGGGGCTCTTCACCGCCGTCAGAAAGAGTAGTGAATGTTCCATTTCCGCTCCCTCTCACCCGGCCAGGGTGTGGATGGCGTCGTAGATGTTCCTGTCGATCGTCTCCAGGGCGGCCTGAAGCTCCGCCGTCCCCGGATATTTGGCGGCCTCTCCCTGCTTTACGCGGAAGGGGTCCTTTGCCACGTCGCCCATCACCGTCTGGCAGGGCACCCAGATCTGGTTGACCGCCTTGATGGAGGGCATCAGGTAGATGCGCCCCGACGAGAGGCTGTTGAAGATGATGTCAGCCGTGTCGCCGCACTGGGCGGCCACATCGCTGCGGGTGGGCGCGATGCCGAGCGTGTCGGCCCGGAGCTTGATCATGTCGAAGGAGGTGGCGAAGTTCACAAACTCCAAACACGCCTCGCGGTACTTTGTGTAGCTGGAGATGCCGTAGCCGTTGACGCCGCCCATCACCACCGTCGTCGTCCAGCCGTCCTCCGCTATGGAGGCGCTGTCCTGGGAGAGGTCGCCGTTTAAGGGCATTTTCCCGGGGAGCTCCACCATTTTCAGATTCTCCACCGCCTTCTTCGCGGCCTCCTCCTCGGAGAGACCGTCTTGTTTATAGCGGTTGGTCAGATTCCCCAGGAACAGGGAGTAGGTGTCCGGGGTGGATATGGCGGTGAAGTAACTGCCGTCGGCCAGCTTCTCATAGCGGTTGAGCGTCACGGTGTCGTCGATGCACCCCTCGTTCATCTGCTCCGCGAACTGGCGCAGAGCCCAAAGCCCGTTTACCGCCTGCCCCTTGGAAAAGCCGATGTCCGTGTCGTCCAGAACGCCGTCCTTCTCCCCAAAGATGTAGTTCCCGAAGGAGAGCATGAAGGGGGAGGCAAGGTACAGGTTGTTCATGGACACCATGAAGCCGAATTTATTGGGGTCCGCATCGTGGATCTCCCTGGAGAGGGCATAGAGGTCGCACCAGTTTTCAAAGAAGTCCGCCGTGCCGTTCCCGTCCCTGTCCCAGCGGGTCTGCCAGTCGGAGGGCATCTGGTCCTCCCGATAGAACAGCATGGGCTCCTGGACATTCACGGGTACGCCCATGGTGTACTGCGTCCCGTCCAGGGTCATGTGGAAGGCGTCCCAGGCCGCCTCGGGGGTGGAGGCATAGCAGTCCAGCTTCTCCACGTCGATGGGCAGGATGTGCCGGTCCTCGGCGTACCGCATCAGCTGGTCGTTGGCCTGATAGAGTACGTCCGGCCCGTAGCCGTAAGGCCCGTTGGTGGCAAGATCGGTAAACTCGTCCATGTTGGCATCCACCGCCTGGATGCCCCGGTCCTTATACGCCTCGTTGAAGGCGGTGAGCAGCGCCTCCAGGTAGCCCTCCGCCTTGGCGGTGTCGTTCTCCAGAACGTGGAGGATCACAGGGTTGTTGGGGTCGCCCTGAAAGCCGGTGTCCGCCGGCCCTGTGTCGGAGGGCCCAGTCCCCGTGGTGCCGCCGGACCCGGCGCCCGTTTCACCGCCGCAGGCGGAGAGCAGCAGCGCCAGGATCAGTGCGAGGATCAGAAAGGAAGTTCGTTTTCTCACAGGTCTTTCTCCCCTTTCAAAAGTCTGTGGCTCATGGCCGGGACTGTGACGGCTCCGGCACGGGCCTCCTTTTTCGTGCGGTTCAAATAAAGCGTGTACCTCCCCCGGCGCAGGATCAGCATACCGTCCGCGCTTTCGATCTCCAGCCGCCCGGTTCGGGGGATACGGGAAAGCTTCCGCAGGAGCGGCGCGGCGGATGGGCCGTCCGACCAGTCCATGCACCTGCGGCAGTCCGGGTCGAAGCCGCCCATGATGTACTTCTCCGTGCCGTAGAAGACGCACGGCGCGCCGGGGAGCATGAAGATCAGGGACAGCGCCGCGTGGAGCGCCTCCCGGTCGCCTCGCGCCTCCGTCAGAAAGCGATAGGTGTCGTGGCTGTCCAGGAGATTCAGCATCATGGCGTTCACCGGGTCTGAGTTGCGCATGAGAAGCTCCGAGAGCTTCCAGGCCATATGCTGGCCGTCCAGCTTTCCCCAGGCGAAATAGTCGAGACACGCCTTTGTGACGGAGTAATTCATGATGCCGTCAAACTGGTCCCCCCGGAGGGAGGCGGAGGCGTCGTGCCAGTTCTCCGCGATCAGCACCGCCTCGGGGTTAGCGCCCTTGACGGCCCGGCGGAAGTCCCGCCAGAAGTCCCGGCTCACCTCGTCGGCCACGTCCAGCCGCCAGCCGTCGATGCCGTAGTCGGCCACATAGCTGGCGCCCACCCGGCACAGGTATTCCCGCACCTTCGGATTCGAGGTGTCCAGCTTCGGCATATAGGCGCAGGAGGCGAAGACATCATAGTTCAGCGGCTCCTTTTGGGGAAAGCCGCCCCGGATGATGAACCAGTCAAAATACTCCGAGTCCCGGCCTTTTGCCTTCACATCCCGGAAGGGCGCAAAGCCCTCTCCCACGTGATTGAACACGCCGTCCAGGACAATGCGCATCCCGCGCCCGTGGGCCGCCTCCACAAGCCGCCGGAGGGCGCCGTTCCCGCCGAAGCGGGGATCCACGGTGTAGAAGTCCCAGGTGTCGTATTTGTGGTTGGAGGGGGCGTAGAAGATGGGCGTCAGGTAGATGGCGTTGACGCCCAGCCCCGCCAGGTAGTCCAGCTTCTCCCGCACGCCGTCCAGATCCCCTCCGGCCAGGCTCCGGGGATCGGGAATGTGGCCCCAGGGCAAATTTACGTAGCTCTTGTCGGCCTCCCCGCGCCCCTGGCGGAACCGGTCCACAAAGATCTGATAAAATACGGCGTGCTCCATCCAGCTCACCGGCCTTTGGACATCCGAGCGGTTGATATAGGGGTACTGGAAGAAGTTATAATAGCCCTTTTTGTAGTCGTAGGTGTCCGTGACGCCGTCCTCGGAGAAGTACCAGGCCCCCTCCTGCCCGTAGAGGCGGAAGATATAGGCAAAGCGGGTGTCCTCCGCCTCCAGCGTCACCGTGAACCAGTCGTAGAGCTCCGTCTGACAGCTCAGGCGCATACGGGCCCTGCGGCGCCTCTCGTGGAACACGTATTTGTTCTCGTATATGACCTCCACGCGTTGGATCTCGCCCCGGGCCGCCCGGAGTCTCAGGGAGAGGGCCCTCTCCGACACCGGGCAGCAGCAGGGGGAGTCAGGCGCGTGAAAGACGGCCTGCCTGTTCATGCTTTGGCGACCGTCACGCTCATGGTGTCGGCGTCCACGGTGAAGGTGTAGGTCCCCGCCTCCGCCAGGACCACGTTGCCTCCGGCGTCTCCCAAAAGGGCGCGGCTGGCCTCGTCGGTGACGTTCTCGTCCTTGAGTACAAGGCCCGTATCCACGCCGCCGTCAAAGACCATGAAGCACAGCTGCGTTCCGGCGTCCAGCTCCATCTCGATGGTGAACACGTTCCCCTCGCCCTCGACGCGGGTGAGCTCGCGCAGGTCCGACCAGTCCTCCACCCAGCTCCCCTTGACGGAGACGGAGGTGTCGGGGCCTGCCTTGAAGGTCTCCGGAGCGCTGACCGGATCGCCGTTGCGGACGATGGACATGGTGTCCTGCACCGGGTTGTCGGGGTCGGTGGTCAGGGTGATGGTGTAATTGCCGTCCATGATCACGTTGACGTTCGATTTGTCGGAGCTGCCGCCCAGTCCGCCGCCGTTGGCCATCTGCGTCTCGTCGATCTCGGTGAAAGCGCCGAAGCCCTTCTGGCCGTCCCACTGCCAGTCGTGTACGATCTGGAACTGGTCGCCGGCGTAGAGATCTACGGTGATGGAAACCTCATTGACGGCGCTGCCGGTGGGCTGGAGACGGAAAGCCTCGCGGTCGGCCTCCGCCACGCCCGCGTTGGCCCAGTTGCTCCCCGCCAGCACGCCTCCGGAGGTGGAGGCGCCCACTATGTACCAGGCGCGGGTGTCCTCGGCCACGTTGGTGGACTTGAAGCTTCCGTAGAGGGTCATGTCTCCGGTGATCGCCAGCTCCGCCAGCTCCTTCCGGCTGCTCTCCAGGAAGGTGGGCGTCTCAAACCAGCCCAGAAATTCGCTGTCCGGCTGGTCCTCGAAGGACTCGTACCCCGCGGCCTTCTCGCCCTCCGTGACCTTCACCTCGCCCAGCTTCGTATCGCCATTCATGAAGGTGACGGTGTATGTGGCGGGCTCCGGCGTGTTCTGGCCGCTATCGCCGGTGTCGCCGGTCTGATCGGTCTGGGTATTCGCCGCCCCGTTCCCGCCGCAGGCGCACAGGGAGAGCGCCAGGGCAAGGGAGAGCACCAGCGCCGCAAGAATTGACAGGTTCCTTTTTCTCATGTTTTTTCCTCCTCGTTGTTTTATTTTTGATTTCTCGCTCGTCAGCTTAACCGCTTAACTTAAACGGTTAAGTGGAGTATAACACACACTTTTTCTCATGTCAATACTGTTGACAAAAAATTTTTTCCATGTACAATAAAATATGTACGAAATAACGGTTTGGAGGATGGCTATGGCGCGGCAAGTGACCTTGAAGGATGTGGCAAAGGAGGCAAACGTCTCCGTGGCGACGGTGTCCTATATCATCAATAACAGGGAGGACCAGAAAATCAGTGATGCCACCCGCAAGAAGGTGCTGCAGATCGCCAACCTCCTGGGATACACGCCGAATCCGGTGGCAAAGAGCCTGGCCACCGGGCGGAAGGATCTGGTGGGCATCGTCTACCGGCTCCGGGACGACACGCCCAGCCGGAACCTGGAGATCTTCCACTTCATCGACCTCCTGGCAAAGCGCCTCAACCGGGAAAACTGTGAGTGTATCCTGCTTCCGGCGGATGTGACGGACATCACCCTCAAGCGGGTGGACAGCGTGATCACGCTTGGACTGCTGGCGGAGGAATTCGCGGCCCTGGCGGATGACTGCTTTGTGCCCATTCTGGCGGTGGACATGCTCATCAGCAACACCTGGCTCTTTTCACAGATCTACCAGGACCTGCCCGCCCTCATGGCGGACAGGGCGGAGGGGACGCTTCTGGTGGCGGAGCCCTACGGGAACGAAAAATACGACGCCTTCGTCAAATCCCTGTTCCCGGCGGACGCCCTGCTGACCCCGGCCCAGTGTACGCCGGAGCGGGTCCGCGGGCGGCCGCTGATGATCCTGGGCGCCCCTCTGGCGCTGGTCGCGGGGCCCGTATCCGGCAGCCCCCACATCACCGTGATCGCCTCCGACCCCACCGCCGCCTTCCTGCCGCCTGAGTACAGGGTCGTCCGCGCCGATGTCCGCGAAAAGGCGGAGGTCACAGCCCAATATGTCCTGGACGCCCTGAACGGAAAATTCGACGCCCCCCACGACAGGAGAGTGTGATACATAGAAGCGTTCAGCATAGCTCAACCGGGGAATCCCGAATGTTTCGCATATTGTTTACAGATTTCAGATGGGGGAAAGGTTGACGACTTCATAGTAACGCAAAAGGGGAGGGGCCAAAGCCCCTCCCCATAGTTTGTCAAAAAATTCAAAATCAATATTTTTTTCGACAGTCTCACCACCGGCTTCGCCAGCGGATGTTTATTGTTCATGTCCAAAAATCATTTAAAAAGAATACTTGACGAACAGCTCGCGGTTTCCCCGATCCCACCCTGGCTTTACGGTCAATGTCGCGGTCGTGCGCGGTGATTTGTTTACGTGCCCGTGTGCGCGATAGGGCAATTATGTGCGGTCGGGATTCGAACCCGGCCCTGCCCTCGGGTACCATTCAATTTGGAGTCCGCAGACTCAAGTTTGACATTCGCCCCGCAAAGCTTACCGACAGCCGCTTATTTCAGCTCCGAGGCCCAGTTGGCGGCCTGGATCCTGTTGTCCAGCTCCCGAAATTCCCGGGCCAGATCGTCGGCCTTTTTGCGGACGGCGGCCACGTCCACGGTGGAGACGGTCTTGATCTCCGCCCGGGAGACCCGGAAATTGACGGCGCCGGCCCGTTCGGCCAGCTGCCGGTAGGCCTCCACGCGCTTTTTCAGGATGTCCCGGCGGGCCAGCAGGGCCGTCATCGGCTCCCCGTCCACCATCGTGGCGGAATTGGTCAGGTTGATCCGGCATATGAGCTCCTCCAGCCTGCCGGCACAGCGGTCAAATTCCCCCATCAGCGCCGCCGGCGCCTCGGCGGGTTTGTCGCCCTCCTGCACCTGAGCGTTGTTTGTCATCCGCGTACACAGCTGCTCCAGCCGGACCGTCAGATCCGCCCGCTCCTTGAGCGCCTCCGCCAGCTTCATACGCACGGCCCCCTTTCATACCCATTTTACCATATTATACAGTTTCCCCTGCGGATTTGCAAGAGAATTCTTGCGGGAGTTTTGTTGCCTTTTTTGTTCAACAGTGCTATAATCGGTGAAAGTGATTTTTGTTCGGAGGCGGAAAACGGTGATCAGACGCGCGGAGAAGCGGGATATACCCGCCATCGGGAAGCTTTTGGAGCAGGTGGAGCTGGTCCACCACAGGGGCCGGCCGGACCTTTTCAAAAACGGCGGCAGGAAATACTACGACGGGGAGCTGGAGGAGATCCTGGCCGACGATAAGCGGCCCGTCTTCGTCTTTGACGACGAGGCGGACGGCGTTCTGGGCTACGCCTTCTGTATGCTGGAGGACCACGCCGGCGAGAACGTGATGACACCCATCCTGACCTGCTACATCGACGATATCTGCGTCTTTGAGCACGCCCGGGGTCGGGGCGTGGGCAGGGCCATTTATGAATATGTGCGGGCCTGGGCCAAGTCCGCCGGGTGCTACAACGTGACCCTGAACGTGTGGGAGTGCAACCCCGGGGCCAAGGCGTTTTATGAAAAAATGGGGCTCGTGCCTTACAAATACGGTATGGAGGTCATTCTATGAAAAAGACGCTGCTGATCGCCAATCCCAAGTCCGGTAAACAGCGGATCCAGACGGAGCTTTTTACCATCGTGGACAGATTGACAAGCGCCGGGTATATCCCCACCGTGGCGCTGACCATGCACCGGGGTCACGCCACGGAGCTGGCGGCCCAGGCCGGCGGATACGATATGCTTCTGTGTACCGGCGGGGACGGCACCCTCAACGAGGTGATCAGCGGCGTCATGGCCGCCGGCCTCACCATGCCCATCGGCTATATCCCCCTGGGCTCCACCAACGACTTTGCCGCCTCCCTGGGCATCCCCACGGACATCGGCGAGGCCCTGGAGGGGATCCTTTACGGGACGCCCCACCCCATCGACGTGGGCAGCTTCAACGGGCGCATCTTTATGGACGTGGGCTTGCTGGGCATCTTCTCCCGCACCTGCTACGAGACGCCCCAGGACATGAAGAACACCCTGGGCTTTTTGGCCTACGTGCTGGAGGGGATTCGGGAGGTGCCCACCGTCCACCCCATCCCCCTGAGGATCGAGGCGGGGGATAAGGTCTACGAGGGGGAGTACCTGGCCTGTGTGGTCAGCAATTCCCGGAAGCTGGGCGGCGTGGTCAGCTTGGGCGAGGACAGGGTGAGCCTGTCCGACGGCCTCTTTGAGCTTCTGCTGGTGGAGAAGGAGAAGACCCCTTTGCAGCTGCACGGCTATATCCGCGCCCTGCGCACCGCCGACCTCACCGCCGAGGGCATGACCTTCGTCTCCGTGCCCTGCCTGAAGATCACCTCCACCGACGGCGAGCCCTGGACTCTGGACGGCGAGCGGGCGGATTGGCCCGGAAGCGCCGATATCCGTGTGATCCCCCACGCGGTGAGCCTGCTGATGAAATGATAAGGGGGAGGGCGGCCGCCCCTACGTTTGCGTTTAACGAAATGCGCCGGGAATTCGCGACAACCCACCGTACGGGCCGGACACCCGGCCAGCCCGTGTATCGACTTTCC
Source organism: uncultured Oscillospiraceae bacterium (assembly GCA_947631845.1). Lineage (GTDB taxonomy): Bacteria > Bacillota > Clostridia > Oscillospirales > Oscillospiraceae > RUG626. The sequence continues at coordinate 14,263 of CANRMY010000015.1, forward strand.
GGAAATCTTACAATCAACCATGTACGGGCCGCCGCCCCCGGCGGCCCATGGCACCGTCGAATTCCCCGAAAATCCACCCCACAACGCCGTACGGGCCGCCGCCCCCGGCGGCCCATGGCACCACCGAATTCCGCAAGATTAATTAATGCGCTTCCGTAGGGGCTGCCTCATTTTCGCGATTTTTCACGGGATCCCGCCGCCGCACTTGCCCTTCCCGGTGAGGATACACACAGCCGCCAGGTTTGACGCCATCATGAAAAAGGCGGAGGCGTCGGAGAAGGCGAGGACGGCAGGGAAGCTGACCATGGACGCCAGGAACGTGGCCGCCGCGAAGGACACCCGGTAGACGGGGCAGAGGGACGGCCCCGCCAGGAACTCCACGCACCGCTCGCCGTACAGGGACCAGCTGACGATGCTGGAGAAGGCGAACAGGGTGAGGGAGACGGAGAGGAACGCCCCGGAGACCGCCCCGCCGTAGACGGAGCTCAGGGCGGCGGACACCAGCGCGGCCCCGGCGGGGGCCCCCAAGGGGATCGGAACGCCCGCGGTCAGGATCGTCAGCGCCGTCAGGGTGCACAGGATGACCGTGTCGGCGAACACCTCGAAGATCCCGTAGAGGGCCTGCCGGTCCGGACTCTCCGTCACGGCGGAGGCGTGGGCGATGGGGGAGGAGCCCAGGCCCGCCTCGTTGGAGAAAAGGCCCCGCCGAAAGCCCCAGGACAGCGCCGCCCCGGCGGTCCCGCCCAGGAGGGATCCGCGCCCGGAGACGCCCTGAAATATGGATAAAACGGCTGCCGGGAGCCGCCGGATATTCGCCCCGATGACCCCCAGACACGCCAGAGCGTACACCGCCGCCATCAGGGGCGTCAGGAACGACGCGGTCCGCCCCCGCCCCCTGGCCCCGCCCCGGCAGGTCAGGAGCACCAGGGCCGCCAGTCCCGCCCCCAGGAGCGGCGCGGGCACCGGCCCCCTTGCTGCCAGCGTCATCACGGAGGACACCTGCAGCATATTTCCGGTGCCGAAGGAGGCCAGCGTCCCGAAGAGGGCAAAGGCGTAGGCCAGCGGCAAAAAGCCCCGGCCCAGGCCGTTTTTGATGGCGTACATGGGTCCGCCGGCGTACTCCTCCCCGCGTTTTTCCCGGTAGCGGACGGCCAGCCAAATCTCGGCGTATTTCAGGCCCATCCCCAAAAACGCCGACACCCACATCCAGAAGACCGCCCCCGGTCCGCCCATGCTGAGAGCCGCCGCCACCCCCACGATGTTGCCGGTCCCCACGGTCCCCGCCAGAGCGGTGCAGACCGCCTCCAGCGGGGAGGTGCCGTGTCCGCCGCCCCGTTTTCCAGAGCCGGAAAGACAGCCCCTCAGGGCCGCCCGGAACCCTCTCACCTGGACAAAACGGAGCCTTCCCGACACAAAGCACGCCGCCAGGGCGATGACCGCCGCCGTGGGCGCGCCCCAAAGCCATTCCGTCACCCGCGTCCCCCCTTGTTTTACGCTATGCGTTAATCTATGTGGACGCGGGACAGGGTAGAAGCGGCGGGGACAGACAAAAAGGCCGCGGCAAAGCCGCGTATTTCCAACATGTCCCGTACATCGAACCTGTGCGGGCCGGACACCCGGCCGGCCCGCGTGTCGAATTCCCAGTGTATTACATTCAACGTATCTGTAGGGGCCGATGACCACATCGGCCCACACGCCGCACCATCGAAATCCCTTCTGTACGGGCCGGACACCCGGCCGGCCCGTCCCGGTCAACCACCGGGCTGTCAATCAACGCCGTACGGGCCGCCGCCCTCGGCGGCCCACGAATTCCCGAAAATCTACCGTACAACCATGTAGGGGCCGCCTCTCTTGTCGGCCCGTAATTTTGATACGCGGCAAAGCCGCAACCTTTTTTACGTTGGACGGTGGAAATTCGATAGATGGGCCGCCGTGGGCGGCGGCCCGTACGGCGTCTGTTGAAGGATTTCCGGGAATTCGATACACGGGCCGGCCGGGTGTCCGGCCCGTACGGGCGCGTTGGACGGAATAAACGAGGAATTCGATAAATCTCCACGCAAGACGACGGGCCGCCCCGGAGAGGCGGCCCGTACGGCGTCTATTGAAGGTTTACCTTGTGTAGAACTCGTACACCGTGGTGGATCTGAGGGACGCGCCCTGCCGGACCACGGGGGAGTCGAATTCGGGGAGGTTGACGGCGTTGGGGACGAAGCCCGTCTCCAGGCAGATGCCGCAGTAAGGGCCCAGCTCCCGGCCGTTCTTGCCCGTCTCCCGCTTGGTACCGGGGTCAGTGTAGAGCACCATGGCGGGCATATCGGTATATGTCCTCATGCCGCGGCCCACGTTGTAGCTGTAGAGATCGGCCACGGGCTTGCCGGACTCCTGCTTGTCCAGCAGGTAGAACTCGTCGTAGCTGACGGGGCCGTCGCCGAAATAGTCCCCGCCGTATTTCATGGCCTCGCGCACGCACCGCAGATAGGTGAAATCCGCCGCCGTGCCCTTGACGGGGACAAGGCCGCCGTCGGGAAGGCCCTCGTTGTCCTTGTGGACGCGGTTGGACGCGCCGATCCACAGGTCGTGATCCCGCACGTCGCCGGTGCCGGACAGGTCGAAATAGGCGTGGTTGGTGGGGTTGATCACCGTATCGCCCTGGGCGGTGAATTCGTATTCGATGGTGAGGCGGCTCAAATCGTCGAAGCGGTATATGACCTGGGCGGCCACGCCGCACTTGAAGCCCACGGTGTCATTGTCGAAGTAGCTGAGCACCACGCTCTCGCCCTCGATGCGGCCCGTCCAGAGCTTCTTGCCGTAGTCGTCGTCGGCGCCGTGGAGGAAATTCTTCCCCTCGTTGCACTTGAGCTTGTACTTGACGCCGTTGATGGTGAACCGGCCGCGCTTGATCCGGTTGGCCACCCGGCCGATGACGCGGCCCGCCCGGCCGAAGCCCTCGATGCGCTCGCCGGATTCACAGCCCAGCACCACGTCGCCCAGATCGCCGTTCCGGTCCAGCACCACGATGGAGTGGATGATGGCGCCGTACTCCAGGATCTGCACATATTCGCCCTTCTTGTTGGCAATGGTGAACCTGCGTACCTCGCGCCCGTCGGAGAGCTTTCCGTACAAGTCGGATGTGATCATATGTAACCCACCTCGTAAAAAAGTTATACTTTAATGAATTAATCCAAGTTCCAAATAAATATTATACTCACCTTTCACGAAAAATCCAGTGTTTTCATGAATTTTTACAAACTTTCCAGTTTTACCCGAAAAGCGATGGCTCTGGGGGTGCCGATTCCGTCAAATTTAATAATATAAGCGGCCTTCTCCGGATCCAGCGCCAGGATCTCCCCCGGCCCGAAGACAGAGTGGAGCACCCGGTCCCCCACGGAAAAGGCGCTTTGCGCCTCCCCGGCGGCCAGGCGCGCATCACTGGCCTCTATATATTCTCTGGCCTCGCGTACAAGCCCCTCCCGGAGCGGTTCGGTAAAGTCCAAAAGCGCGGGGTCGATGTCCAGCACGAAGCGGGAGGGGTAGCGGGGCGAGCCGTCCAGATTGCGCCCCTGGGCGCCCGTGAGGTAGAGCGCCTTTTCCGCACGCGTCATGGCCACAAAGGCCAGACGCCGCTCCTCCTCCATTCTGGGACGGGTGTTCGTCTTTTTGGAGGGGAAAACGCCCTCGTTCATGGAGCAGAGGAACACATAGGGGAATTCCAGCCCCTTGGCGGCGTGGACGGTCATCAGCTTCACCTTGTCCCCGGCGTCCCCGGCGTCCTGGTTGGTGAACAGCGCCACATGGGCCAGATAGTGCTCTAAGGTACATTCCTCGCCGCAGCTCACCTCGAAGTCGTACACCGACTGCTTCAGCTCCGCTAAGTTGTCCAGCCGCTCCTGAGCCCCCTCGGTGCGCAGCATCCGCTCGTAGCCGGAGTCGTTAAGAATGGCGGAGAGCACCTCGGACACCGGCCGGCCGGCGTAGGACGCGCCGTAGGTCTCGATGAGGGAGATGAACTGACGCGCCTTCGTGCCCTTGAAGAGATCATCGTCCACGGATTTTTTCAGCGCCTCAAAGAGGGAACAGCCCCGCTGGACGGCGGCGGCCCGCAAAGCCTCCATCCGGCGCTGGCCCAGGTTCCGCTTGGGGACGTTGGCTATGCGGGTGAAGGACAGATCGTCCCGGTACGCAGCCATGCGCAGATAGGAGAGGGCGTCCTTGATCTCACTCCTGTCGAAGAACTGGACGCCGGAGTAGATGGTATAGGGGAGCTTTTCCTTCAAAAAGACCTCCTCCAGGGGCCGGGTCACAAAATGGGAGCGGTACAGCACCGTCATATCCCGGTACGGCACGCCCTGGCCGTGGAGCCGTTCGATCTCCCCGGCGATGAAGGCGGCCTCGGCCTCGGAGGTTTTGGCCTCGTGGCAGACCACCCGCGGCCCGGAGGGCAGGGTAGGGGTCAGGTCCTTTTTCATGCGAAAGACGTTCCTGCCGATGAGGGAATTGGCCGCCGCCAGGATCTCCGGCGTGGAGCGGTAATTTTCCGTCATCAGGATGGTCCTGGTGCCGGGAAATTTCTTGTCGAACTCCAGAAGAAATTTCACGTCCGCGCCCCGCCAGGTGTAAATGACCTGATCCGGATCGCCGATGACGAACAGGTTCTTGTGGTACCCGGCCAGGACCTCCATCAGCTCGTACTGGATGGCGTCGATGTCCTGGAACTCGTCGATCATGATGTACTCCAGGCGCTCCTGCCACTTCTGCCGGATGGCGGCGTTTTTCTCAAAGATGTACAAGGTAAATTTGAGCAGGTCGTTGTAGTCCAGCCCGAAGCACTTTTTCTCCTGATATAGATAGCCGTAAAAGATGATATCCTTGGGCGTCACGGCGGAGAGATATTTTTCCCGGAGCTCATCGATGGACATCTCCAGCATGTCCAGATAGTAGTCGGGCCGCTCCAGGAGCTTTTGTATCTCGATCATATCCCGGGCGTTGGCAAAGGTCATGTCCCGGAGCGTCAGCCCCCGCTCCTCGTAGATGATGCGGAGCATCTCGTTGATGTCGGCGTTGTCCAGCACCAGGAAGCTTTTGGGGTACTGTACGGCGCTGATGTCCTCCTGGAGGACAGTGACGCAGAAGCTGTGGAAGGTGCAGATGTAGCCGGTGTCGTTGTCCCCGGTCAGGTTGTGGATGCGCTGGCGCATCTCGGCGGCGGCCTTGTTGGTGAAGGTCACGCAGAGGATGTTCCCCGGCAGGATGCCCAGCTCCGTGACCAGATAGGCAAAGCGGTGGGTCAGCGCCCTGGTCTTGCCCGCACCGGCCCCGGCGATGACCCGCACGAACCCCTCCGTGCCCGTCACGGCCTCCCGCTGCGCCTCGTTGAGTCCTGTGAGAAGATCCGCCACGCCGCCGCCTCCCCCGAAGAAAAACTGTTCGAGTTTCATTATATCACGCCCGATCGCCGATTTAAAGAGTTGAATCCACCAAAAAACCGCCGCTTCTTTTATGAAAGACGGCGGAAATTCGTTCATACGCCCGAACGCGGCCCCCGGAGAAGCGCCGGACGCACATATTCCCCGCCGGCGGCACATAGATTTTACCGTTCACGATCAATCGGGAGTGGTGATATTGAGGACCAACATCGAGGAGAGGGCCGTGAGCCTGGCCAGATACATCGTAGACAACCGCGCCACCGTCCGTGCCGCGGCGAGACATTTCGGCGTATCCAAAAGTACGGTACATAAGGATCTTTCCGACCGCCTCCAAAGGATCAACGAGCCGCTGTACGCCCAGGTCAAGGAGATCCTTGACTTCAACAAATCCGAGCGCCACATAAGAGGCGGCCTGGCCACCAGGAGAAAATACAAAGGAGCTTGAATAATGTTTCCCCGCGATTTGCCCCGATCCGTCGGGGCGTTTTTTTATGCCGCGGCATATTCTGAAAATGAGAATACCTTGAAAGGAAACCGGCCATGGAAGATAACCGTTTCGCGCGATTTTTCCTGGGCGCCAACGCGCCCGGAGGCTTCGCCTCCCTCTACGACAGCTTCACCGACCCCGAGACCGACCACCTCTACATCCTCAAGGGCGGCCCGGGGTGCGGCAAATCCACCTTTATGAAAAAGCTCGCCGCCGCGGCGGGGGAGAGGGGACACGCCGTGGAGTGCATCCACTGCTCCGGCGACCCGGACTCCCTGGACGGGGTGAGGATCCCCGACCTCCACATCGCCTATGTGGACGGCACCTCGCCCCACGTGGTGGAGCCCCGCTTCGCCGGCAGTGAGGCAAGTTATGTAAACTTCGGCGCCTTTTACGACCTGGACGCCCTGGCCCGGGAGCGGGAGGGGATCGCCGCGCTGACGAGCGCCTACAAGGCCCGCTGCCAGCGGGCGTTCCGCCTGCTCTCCGGGGCCTCCGCCCTGTCCGGCGGCGTCAGGCTGTCGGAGGACACGCTCCTGGCGGCGGCGCGGCGCGCGCGGGGCCTGATCCGCCGGGAGATCCGGGGCCACGGCAAGGGCAGGAGCTTCAAGCGGTTCCTGTCGGCCTACACCTGCCAGGGGCCTTTGGCGCTGTGGGACACCGTTCCGGCGCTGGCGGAGAGGATCTATCTTTTGGACAACGAGCTGGGCCTGGCGGATATGGCCGTGGAGGCGGCGGCCTCGGAGGCCCAGGGCCGGGGCTACGGGGTGATCCGCTGTCAGTCGCCCCTGGATCCGTCCAGGACGGAGCACGTGATCGTGCCGGAGCTGTCCCTGGCCATCCTCAGCCAGACCCCGGCCCTGCGCTATCCCGGCAAGCCCACCCGCCATCTGCGGCTGGACGCCATCCCGTCCAGGGAGGAGCTGGCCGCTGTCCGGCCCGCGCTCCGGCGGACGGCCAAGCTGCGCCGGGACCTGCTGAACGAGGCCGTCGCCGCTCTCCGGGAGGCCAAGTCCCTCCACGACGGCCTGGAGGCCCTGTACATCCCCCATGTGGATTTCGCCGGCATCGACCGGCTGACCGAGCGGCATATCGCGGCGCTGTAAGGCGCGTTTTCAGACGGCGCGGGCCTTTACTTTTCGCCGCCCCGGTGCTATAATTTTCCCAAATCACCAAAGAAAAACGAGGTGTGCTTATGTACGATTTTGACACCCCCGCGCCCCGCACCGGCACCGGCGCCATCAAGTGGGATCTGCGCCAAAGCGCCTTTGGCAACGGCGACGCTCTGCCCTTCTGGGTGGCCGACTCGGACTACATGTCGCCGCCGGAGGTGGTGGAGGCCCTGCGGGACGCCGCCGCCCGGTGCGTCTTCGGCTACACCGTCCCCACCCGGGGCTATCAGGACGCCGTGGCCGGCTGGGTCGCCCGCCGCCACGGGTGGGAGATCGACCCGGACTGGATCGTTCCCTCCACGGGCATCGTCTCGGAGCTTGCCCATATCGTCCGGTGCTTCACCGAGCCCGGCGACAAGGTGCTGATCCAGACCCCGGTCTACGACCCCTTCGCCGGCGTGGTGAGAGGCGCGGGCCGGACGCCGGTGGAAAACCGGCTCCTCCGGGACGGGGAACCGCGCTATACCATGGACTTTGGGGACCTGGCGCACAAGCTGGCCGGCGGCGTGAAAATGATGATCCTGTGCTCGCCCCACAACCCCGTGGGCCGGGTCTGGACGCGGGAGGAGGTCTGCCGGGTGGCGGAGTTGTGCGCCGCAAACGGCGCGCTCCTGGTCTCCGACGAGATCCACTGGGACATCCTCATGCCGGGGCACGCCCACTTCTCCGCCGGGAGCGCCGGAACGCCGGAGAATCTGATCGTTCTCACCGCTCCCAGCAAGACCTTCAACGTGGCGGGGCTCAAGTGCTCCAACGACATCATCCCCGACGATGCCCTGCGGGAGAAGCTGACAAAGTGGAAGGAGGTCCGCCACCTGGACGGCCCCAACAGCCTGGGGCTGGTTGCCTGCCAGGCGGCCTATACCCACGGGGAGCGCTGGTGCGACGAGCAGAACGCGTACCTTTGGGAAAACGCCTCCCTGGTCAGGGAGACCTTTGCGCGTAACCTGCCGGAGATCCGGATCGCGCCCCTGGAGGGGACGTACCTCATGTGGCTGGACATCTCAAAAACAGGTCTCGACTCCCGGGAGCTCTGCCGCAGGCTCAACAGGGCCGGGGCCATCCTCAACGACGGATACCGGTACGGAGACGACGGGTTTGTGAGGCTCAACATCGCCTGTCCCCGCGCCCAGCTGGCGGCGGGCCTGGCGGTCCTCACGGAGTGCCTTGCCGGGGAGCTGCGCAGATGACCCATCTTCTTCTGGCGGTCATCTACCTGTCCTTCATCTCCCTGGGCCTGCCGGACGCCCTGCTGGGGGCCGGGTGGCCGGTGATGTACCGGGATCTGCATGCCCATCTGGCCGGCGCGGGGGTGATCTCCACCGTCATTTCCGTCTCCACGGTGATCTCCAGCCTCAACTCCGACCGGCTCACCCGCCGCTTCGGCGCGGGGACGGTCACCGCCGTCAGTGTGGCTGTCACGGCGGCGGCCCTGTTCGGATTCTCCGCCGCCCCCAACTTCTGGGTGCTGTGCCTGCTGGCCGTCCCCTACGGGCTGGGGGCCGGGGGCGTGGACGCGGCGGTGAACAACTACGCCGCCATCCACTACTCCAGCCGCCATATGAGCTGGCTCCACTGCATGTGGGGCATCGGTGCCGCCGCAGGGCCGTACATCATGGGCTGGGCGCTGACGGGCCACACCTGGCGGGCGGGGTACGCCGCCGTAGGGAGCTTGCAGGTGGTCCTCACGGCGCTCCTCTTTCTGAGCCTCCCCCTCTGGCGGAAGCGGCCGGGGGAGGGGACGGGGGAGCGGGGCGGCGGGATGCGCCTCACGGACGTTTTGCGCCTTCCCGGCGTGATCCCCTTTGTGCTGACCTTCTTCTGCTACTGCGCCTTGGAGAGCACGGCGGGCCTCTGGGCCGCCAGCTTTCTGGTGCTGGGCCGGGGCGTGGATGAGGAGACCGCCGCCGGCTGGGCCAGCCTTTTCTACATAGGCATCACCGTGGGCCGATTCCTGAACGGCTTCCTCACCACCAGGCTGTCCGACCGGAAGCTGATCTCCCTGGGCGCGGCCGTGGCCGCCCTGGGGGCCGCCACTCTGCTCCTGCCCCTGGGCCGGACCTTTGCCGTGGCGGGGCTGATCCTCACGGGCCTGGGGTGCGCCCCGGTCTACCCCTGCATGATCCACTGCGCCCCCGTCTATTTCGGCCCGGACCGCTCCCAGTCCGTTATCGGCGTCCAGATGGCGGCGGCGTATCTGGGCACCACCCTGGTGCCGCCGCTGTTCGGCCTCCTGGCCTCCCACACCACCCTGCTCCTCTATCCGCCCGCCCTCCTGCTCCTGACAGGCGCCCTCTTCCTGGGTCACCGGGTGGTGACCGCCCGGCTGGGGACGGGAAAAGAGGCATAGTAGAGCGTTATAACCGCGTATCCGACACAAAAGGGCGGCCGATTTGGCCGCCCTTTCGATATAAAAAAGAGGATATCCGTCCGGGATATCCTCTTATTAAAATTGTTTAAATTTTAAAAATCAGCTGTTTTTCCAGCGATACAGGAACGCCGCCAACTCGCATTTTGTGACGGAGCGCAGAGGGGAGAACAGGGTATCGGAGGTGCCCTTGGCGATGCCCCGGTCAACGGCCCACAGGATGGCGCCGGTGTAATATTCGCCGCTCCTCACGTCGCTGAAGGGGTTCTGCCGGCCGGCAGGCGTTTCGGCCCCGGCGGCGCGGAAGAGGAACGTGACCGTATCCTGGCGCTTCAGCGTCCCCTCGGGGTCGAAGGTGGTGGGCGTGGTGCCGTTGGTCACGCCGGCCTCCGCCGCCCAGATGACCGCCTTGTAATAGGGATCCTCCGGGGAGATATCCGTGAAATCCGTCTCCAGCTTTTCAGGCTCGGGGCTGCCCATGCCCCGCCAAATGCCCATGACCACCTCGGCGCGCCTGGCGGGGGTGTTCCGGCCGAAGCTGTCCTCCGTCTCCATCAGGATATAGCCGCGCTTCACGCTCCAGAGAACGGCGTCGTACATCTCGTCGTCCTCCTTCACATCGGCAAAGGGCGCGCCCACGCGCCGGGAGGAGACGCCCTCCTCGGAGAGAATGTAGAAGGTGACCGCGTCGCCGTCGCTGACGTACCACATCACCTGCCCGTCCACATAGAGGGGCGCGCAGTCGGACAGGGGCGCCCGGGCCTTCCGCGTTTCGCCGGGGATACCCTCCCCGTCAAAGGGGACGTAACACAGCGTGTCAGTGAGGTTCCCGGCCCTGTCCGTCTCGTTCCAGAGGACGAAACCGCCCTCGTCCGTCAGGACCAGCTGGGGGGTGGAGACGCCCGGATCGGAAAGGCAGGCGGTCTCCACCTCCAATGTCTGCTTGTCCACCACAGCCAGATAGACGGCCTTATCGGCGCTCTTGCCGCTGACGCCGGCCCCGTCAAAGCTGTAGGCGGCGACATATTTGGTCCCGGTCTCCCCAAAACCGCCCAGGGAAGCTCCGGTGATACGCCTGTCGCCGCCCTTGACGGTGGGGAAGGGCTGGACCATGACGCTGGTCACATCGCCGCCGGTCACGTTGGCGCTGCCGGCGGATCTGGCGAAAATGCTGATCACGGCCCCCCGGGAGGGGAAGTCGTCACACTGATCCAGCGCCACGAGGCGCCGGTCACTGTCCGCCAGCAGGAACTGGTTGAAGGAGTCGGACATGTAGCCGCAGCCCACGTTCTCCACCTGATGGGCGGAGTCGGTCACGGACATATCGGACTGTCTGACAGCCACGGTCATATTGGCCTGGGACCGGTTGCCCGCCCGGTCGGCGTACATCTGGTGGCTGGTGCGCAGATAGAGCATCCCGCCGGCCTCCGCCATACGCAGGGAGCCGCAGAAGAAGGGGACGCTGGTGTTGACGCCCTTGAGGCTGGCCTGGCCCAGCCGCTCCCAGCTCTTGGAGTATTTGACCACGCGGATGACCTCCACGCTGTCGCGCTCCACCGGGTTTGACTGCCCAAAGACGAAGAAGTTGTACCGGCTTCCGGCGAAGAACCCGCCCCAGAGCGGCAGCTCCATGGGGATCTCCAGGCTCTTCTTCACCAGAAGGTCCGCCCCGTATTCCTCCACCAGCGCCACGGAGCCTGTCCGCTCCACGCGGGTGACGCCGCCCTGTCCGTTTTTAAAGAGATACGAGCTCACGGGCGCGGCGTCCCAGGTGTTGTAGTTCTGGGCGTTTATGTTGGACTGAGGATCCGCGGCAAACGCACCGAGGGGGAGCGCCAGCGCCAGAGCGATCGCGGCCAGCGCCGCCGCAAGACATTTTTTCACCGCAGAACACCTCCTTTGTATCCTGATCCGGCGGCCAAAAGCATGGTCCGCCTTCAATATATCCAGATTATACACTCTTTCACCAGAAATTTCAACAAAATAGATCGTTCATAATTTTGTTAAAACCTGTTCACAGCCTTCGCCGCCAAAGCGTCCCGCCGGGGGAGGGGACGCTGTCGAATCATAGAAAAATTAAAAGAAAAAATGATTGGAAATCGTTGACTTTTTTTGGGGGACGTGCTAAGATAATATCTGTGTAAGTAGATAATTAAAATTCTAAAGAGATAAAGAATAACGGGGTGACGCGGGATGGAAAAGAAAAAGCGGCGGTTGGGCGACCGGAAGGACGGCGCGCTGATCCGCGATCTGGACGCCATGCACTTTGTGGTGCCGCTGCTCTATCCCAACCGGTGCGACAACGAGGCGTACATCTCCGAGCGGATCGATTTAACAAATATGAACGCCTACCTGGCGGAGCGGAACAAACATGAGACTGATTTTCCCTACACAATGTTCCATATTATTCTGGCGGCGCTCATCAAAACCGTCACCCTCCGCCCCAAGCTCAACCGCTTCATCGCCAACAAGAACATGTACCAGCGCAACGAGGTGTCCGCCAGCTTCGTGGTGAAGAAGAAATTTTCCGACCGGGGCGAGGAGGCTTTGGCCTTTATCCATTCCAAGGACGGCGACACGCTGGACACCATCCACGAGTACATCAAAAGCCAGGTGATGTTTTGCCGCTCCGACAAGAAGGACCGCTCCACCGACTCCATGGAGTTTTTCACCAAGCTCCCCCGGTTCGTCAGCAAGACGGCGGTGCATTTCGTCACCTTCCTGGACCGGCACGGCTGGTGCCCCCGGGTGCTCATCGCCACGGACCCCTATTACGCCTCGGTGATCATCTCCAATCTCGGCTCCATCAAGCTGAAGAGCGGCTACCACCACCTGACCAACTGGGGCACCTGCTCCCTTTTCTGCATCATCGGCGAGAAGAGCGTGAACCCCGTCTTTGCCCCCGACGGGTCCTATGAGATGCGCGAGACGCTGGATCTGGGCCTCACCATCGACGAGCGTCTGGCCGACGGGTATTACTATTCCAAGTCCATCCGGCTTTTAAAGCATCTGCTGGAAAATCCCGCGCTCCTGGAGCGCCCCATGACCGAGGAGGTAGACTACTGATGAGTGAAACAGCGCCCAAAGCGCCCTGGCTCAAGAGCCTGGGCGATATGCCGTCGCACCTGGACTATTTTCAGGGCTCCCTTTACGAGATGGTGGCCCGTGTGGCGGAGAAATACCCCGACAACGCGGCCTTTGACTTCATGGGCCGGCCCACCACCTACCGGCGGATGATGGAGAACATCAACCAGTGCGCCAAGGCCCTCAGGACCATCGGCGTGCGGGAGGGGGACCGGGTGACCATCGCCCTGCCCAACTGCCCCCAGGCCATCTTCATGTTCTACGCGGTGAACCGCATCGGCGCCATCGCCAACATGATCCACCCCCTGTCCAGCGAGAACGAGATCCAGTTTTATCTCAACGAGTCCAAGTCCGTCACCGTCATCACCCTGGACCAGTTCTACCACAAGATCGAGGCCATCCGCCAGAACACCTCCATCGTCAACGTCATCATCGCCAGGATCCGCGACGAGCTGTCCCAGCCGTTGAAGACCGGTTATATGCTCACGGAGGGGCGGAAGATCCAGAAGATCCCCGCCGACGCCCCGGTGATCATGTGGGGCGATTTCATGCGCCTGGGCAACGCCTGCTTCTGGAACTACACCGTGGAGAAGAAGGCGGAGGATCCCGCCGTCATCCTCTACTCCGGCGGTACCACCGGCACCACCAAGGGGATCCTGCTCACAAACTACAACTTCAACGCCCTGGCCGCCCAGGTCATCGCGGTGAACCCCATGTTCCGTCCGGGGGACAAGATGCTGGCGGCCATGCCCGTGTTCCACGGCTTCGGCCTGGGCGTGTGCATCCACACCATGCTGGCAAACGGCGGCCGGTGCCTTCTGGTGCCCCGCTTCACCCCCAAGAGCTACGGCAAGCTGATCGTCAAGGAGAAATGCAACTTTATCGCCGGCGTCCCCACGCTGTTCGAGGCCCTTCTGCGGCTGCCCAGCATGGAGAAGGCGGACTTAAGCTCCTTGAAGGGCGTGTTTTCCGGCGGCGACTCCCTGTCCATCGAGCTCAAAAAGAAGATGGACAAGTTCCTCTACGACCACAAGTGTGCCATCCAGGTCCGGGAGGGCTACGGCACCACCGAGACCGTCACCGCCTGCTGCCTGACGCCGCCCCACATCTATAAGGAGGGCTCCATCGGCCTGCCCTTCCCGGATACCTATATCAAGATCGTCAAGCCCGGCACCGACGAGGAGCTGCCCTACGGCCAGGAGGGCGAGATCCTGCTCTCCGGCCCCACCGTCATGCGGGAGTATATCAAGCACCCGGAGGAGACGGCCCAGACCCTGCGCCGTCACGCCGACGGCCGCACCTGGGTCTACACCGGGGATCTGGGCACCATGGACGACGAGGGCTTTGTCTACTTCAAGGGCCGCGCCAAGCGGATGATCATCACCTCCGGCTACAACGTCTATCCCGCCCAGCTGGAGAACATCATCGACGCCTGCGACCTGGTGCAGATGAGCTGTGTCATCGGCGTCAAGGACGACTACCGGATGCAGCGGGTGAAGGCCTTCGTGATGCTCAAGCCCGGCGTCCCCCAGAACGAGGAGACCCGGGAGACGATCCTGGCCCACTGCCGCAAGAACATCGCCAAATACGCCATGCCCCGGGAGATCGAGTTCCGGGACGAGCTGCCCAAGACGCTGGTGGGCAAGGTGGCCTACCGGGTCTTAGAGGAGGAAGAGGCGGCCAAATCCGCCGCCAAGGCGGAATAAGCCTTTAGCTTCGGCGTTGATTTCCCCTTCACCCAGCGGGAGTAAGGGGTCACCACGGCGCAAGACGTGGATAGAGTGAAACGGGAAGAAACAGGAACAATGCGGGCGCGCCGACGCGTAACGGTGAGAAAAGGAAGGATCATACATGAACAAAAATACCGATCAGCCCAGAAACGACGACCTCTACAAAGCGGTCATGGAGCTGCGGACACTGGACGAGTGCAAGCGATTCTTTGACGACCTGTGCAGCATCTCCGAGCTTCGCGCCATGGAACAGCGGTTCCAGGTGGCTGAGCTTCTCCACCGGGGGATGATCTACAACGACATCCTGGAGAAGACCGGCGCCTCCAGCGCCACCATCAGCCGTGTCAACCGCTCCCTCAGGTACGGCAACGACGGGTACACCGTCCTCTTCCGACGCATGGAGGAGAAGGAGAACCAGGGGAAGTGAGCGCCTACCTCTCCCTGGCCCCCTGGTACGACGCGCTCACGCGGGATGTGCCCTACGGGGCCTTTGCCGGATTTTATGAGGCGCTCTTCAAAAAATACGGCGTCGCGCCCTCCCTCATACTGGATCTGGCCTGCGGTACGGGCACGCTCACCCTGGAGCTTGCCCGCCGCGGCTATGAGATGATCGGCGTGGACGGCTCCGAGGACATGCTGGCCGCGGCCCAGGAGAAGGCCCTCGACGCGGCTGTGGCCGTCAGGCCCCTCTTTTTGTGCCAGACCATGGAGGAGCTGGATCTGTACGGCACCGTCTCCGCCGCCGTCTGCTCCCTGGACGGGATCAACTATCTGCCGCCCGATTCCCTGGGCACGGTCTTTGAGAGACTGCGCCTTTTTGTGGAGCCCGGCGGGCTTTTTATCTTTGACGTGAATACCCCGGAGAAGCTGGCCTCCCTGGACGGACAGATGTTCTGCGACGAGACGGACGACGTCTTTTGCGTCTGGCGGGCCGAGCTGACCGCCGATAAAGCCGCTCTCCGCTACGGCCTGGACATCTTCGCCCGCCTGGAGGAGGAACTCTGGGAGCGGGGCGGGGAAGAGCATGTGGAATATCTCCACACCGTGGAGACGCTGACGCGCGCGCTCACCGCCCACGGCTTCGGCGAGATCGGCGTCTTCGGCGAGCTGCGCGACGCGCCGCCCCAAAAGGGCGAGCAGCGGGTTTTTCTGGCCGCGAGGCGGTTATAATATAACTACGATTACGCCCTTTTATGGGGAAGCTTTTACGGAGAACGATATGGGACAACTGTTAAGGGCCCTGTCCAAGGACGGCCTTGTGAAAATGACCGCTGTGGATCTGACGGACGCCGTGGAGACGGCCCGGAACATCCACCGCACCCTGCCCGTGGTCACGGCGGCCCTGGGCCGAACCATGTGCGCCGCGTCCATGATGGGCAACGCCCTGAAGAGCGAGGGCGACAGCGTCACCGTCAGGCTAAGCGGCGGCGGCCCCGCCGGGACGATCTTAGTGGTGGCCGATGAGCGCGGCAACGTCCGGGGCTACGCCCAGAACCCGGCGGTGGAGCTGCCTCTGCGGCCCGACGGGAAGCTGAACGTGGGCGGCGCCGTGGGGCGCGACGGGACGCTCACCGTCATCCGGGATATGGGCTTCGGCGAGCCGGTGTCCGGCTCCACCCGGCTCGTCTCCGGGGAGATCGCCGAGGACTTCGCCCGGTATTTCGTGGAGAGCGAGCAGATCCCCACCGCCTGCGCCCTGGGCGTTTTGGTGGACCGGGATCAGCACGTCCTGCGGGCCGGCGGCTATATCGCCCAGCTCCTGCCCGGGGCCGGGGACGACACCGCCGAAAGGCTGGAGGCGGGCGTCCAAAGGGCCGGCCCCATCACAAAGCAGCTGACGGAGGGATCCCTGGAGGACGTGATCTACCGGGTCATGGGCGGCTTCGACCCGGCCATCGTGGAGCGGGACCAGGTCATGTGGCTGTGCCCCTGCACCCGGGAGCGGGTCATCACCGCCCTCTCCGGTGTCACCGAGGCGGAGCTGGACGACATGTTCCGGGAGGACGGGAAGATCGAGGTCCGATGCCGCTTCTGCGACAAGGCCTACACTTTCACCCCCGCCGACAAGCCCCTGATCCGGGGAAGCTGACCAAATAGAAATATAGAAAGGCACATCTTGGTCCCCAAAAGCCCACGTGACTGTGGGCTTTTTCTTTTTCCCGATCTTCCTATCCTTCTGCACCACATTACCCCGACAAATTATTTAAAGTTTGTTAACCTTTTCAAGGCATACGGGGGTATAATATAGAAAACTAATTTGTGAAACGGGATGTATCATGTTAAAACTTTCCAACATCACCAAGACCTACATAACCGGCGACCTCAGGCAGCAGGCGCTGGACGGGATCTCCGTCTCCTTCCGCAAGAGCGAGTTCGTGTCCGTCCTGGGCCAGTCCGGCTCCGGCAAAACGACGCTGCTCAACATCATCGGCGGGCTGGACCAGTACACCTCCGGGGATCTCATCATCAACGGCAAGTCCACCAGGGAGTATAACGACGCCGACTGGGACACCTACCGCAACCACTCCGTGGGCTTTGTGTTCCAGAGCTACAACCTGATCCCCCACCAGTCCGTCCTGGCCAACGTGGAGCTGGCCCTGACCCTCTCCGGCGTCTCCAAGGCCGAGCGCCGCAGAAGGGCCGTGGAGGCGCTGCGGGCCGTGGGGCTGGAGGATCACATCTACAAAAAGCCCAACCAGATGTCCGGCGGCCAGATGCAGCGCGTCTCCATCGCCCGGGCCCTCATCAACAACCCGGACATCCTGCTGGCCGACGAGCCCACCGGCGCCCTGGACTCCGAGACCAGCATCCAGGTCATGGAGCTTCTGAAGGAGATCGCCAAGGACAGGCTGGTGATCATGGTCACCCACAACCCCGACCTGGCCCAGCGGTATTCCACCCGCATCGTGAAGCTCCTGGACGGCAAGATCATCGACGACTCCGACCCCTACGAGGACGACTCCGTGGCGCAGGTCCTCTCCAAAAAGGAGCAGAAGAAGCGCAAGAGCGAGAAGAAGAAAAGATCCATGTCCTTCCTCACCGCCCTGAGCCTCTCCTTCAACAACCTGATGACCAAAAAGGGCAGGACGTTCCTGACCAGCTTCGCCGGCTCCATCGGCATCATCGGCATCGCCCTGATCCTGTCCGTCTCCGCCGGCTTCCAGGCGTACATCGACCACGTCCAGGAGGAGACGCTGTCCAGCTATCCCATCACCATCCAGGCCGAGAGCGTGGATATGTCCTCCATGCTCCTGGGCTTCATGAACGCCCGCCAGGACGCCCTGGAGGAGGAGCGGGAGCCGGACCGGGTGTACTCCGCCACCGTCATGTACGACATGCTGTCCTCCATGATGAACGCCCAGACCAAGACCAACAACCTGACCGCCTTCAAAAAGTTCCTGGACGAGGGCGGCAGCGGCATCATGGACATCGCCGATGTCCACTACAGCTACGACTTCAAATTTGACGTCTATACCCGGGATTCCGACGGCAACGTGGTCAAATCCGATGTGATGGCCATGATGCAGCAGGCCATGACCGGCATGTTCGGCGGCGATTACTCCGCCTACTTCGACAACATGGGCCAGATGTACGAGCGCATGGACGTGTGGAACGAGCTCCTGCCGGAGGCCGACGGCAGCGGCGTGGCCCAGTCCACCAAGGACCAGTATGAGCTGCTGTACGGCAAGTGGCCGGAAAACTACGACGAGATCGTCATTTTTGTGGACCGCCGGAACGAGATCTCCGACCTCATGCTCTACGCCCTGGGCTTCATCAGCTCCGACGCCATGAACGAGACCATGAAGGCCATGATGAACGGCGAGCCCGTGGAGGCCGAGACCCTCAGCTGGTCCTATGAGGAGCTTTGCGATACCAGCTTCAAGTTCATCCTGCCCTCGGAATACTACCAGTGGGATCCCGTTCAGAACAAATATGTGGACCTCTCCGCCACCGAGACGGGCATGGATTACCTCTACGACAGCGCCGACGTGGGCGTGCCCCTGAAGGTGGTGGGCATCGTCCGGCCCACGGAGGACAATGGCGGCGTCTCCGGCCAGATCGGCTACACCTCCGCCCTGACCCTCTACGCCATGGAGGAGACGGGCAAGCAGGAGATCGTCCAAAAGCAGCTGGACGACGACACCGTGGACGTGTTCACCGGCCTGCCCTTCCGCACGGCGGACTATCAGGAGCCGGAGGATGCGGAGAAGATCGCCGATTTCAAGGCGTATTTCGACGCGTTGAATGACGCGGAGCGCGGGGAGCTGTTCGTCAAAATGTCCGCCATCCCCACGGAGGAGTATCTGTCCGCCGCGGTGGAGCAGCAGATGGCCGGCCTGGACCGCCAGAGCCTGGTGCAGATGATGATGAACTCCTACGCCCAGCAGATGGGCGTCACCGACACCAGCCAGATCGAAAACTACTTTAACGAGATGTCCGACGAGGAGCTTTTCGCCATGGCCGAGCAGGGCATCCGCCGGATGGTGTCGGAGGCCTATGCCCAGCAGGTCACCGCCCAGCTCTCCCAGGTCCCGGCGGAGCAGCTGCCCTATATGATCGACCAGGCCCAGTTCACCGACGGCCAGTACGTGACCTTCTATGATGAATTCATGCCCCCCACGGTGTCCGACGCCAATTACGACCAGAATATGGAGAAGCTGGGCTACGCCCGGGTGGAATCCCCCAGCACCGTGGCCCTCTACGCCGTCACCTTTGAGGACAAGGACAAGATCGCCGACCTGATCGAGGCGTACAACGACACCGTGGACGAGGACGACGTCATCGAGTACACCGACTACGTGGCCCTCTTGATGAGCTCCGTCACCACCATCATCAACGCCGTCAGCTACGTGCTCATCGCCTTCGTGGCCATCTCCCTGGTGGTCAGCTCCATCATGATCGGCATTATCACCTATATCTCCGTCCTGGAGCGCACCAAGGAGATCGGCATCCTGCGGGCCATCGGCGCCTCCAAGCGGGATATTGGCCGCGTGTTCAACGCCGAGACGCTCACCGTGGGCTTCGGCGCGGGCGTCATCGGCATCCTGGCGTCCCTGCTCATCATCATCCCCATCAACCTGGTGCTCCACGCCCTGACGGGCATCGACGAGCTGTCCGCCCAGCTGCCGGTGGTGGGCGCGGTGACCCTGGTGATCATCTCCATGCTCCTCACCTTCATTGCCGGCCTCGTCCCCTCCCACATCGCCGCCAAGAAGAACCCCGTAGAGGCCCTGCGGACGGAATAAGATCCTGTTTTCCACGAGGAGGATGAACCTGTTGGTTTACAAGTTCAACGAAAAAGTGTCTGTAAAAGCATTGGCGGATTTGCGTGAATCTGTGGGTTGGAACAGGATGGAAAGAGAATATAATAACCCTTTGATGACGTCCTATTACCATATTGCGGTTTATGAAAATGAAAAACTGATTGGATATATTGATTGTGTATCAAACGGTGTAACAGATGCTTATAGCTGACGGGAATCGAACCCGCGCCGCTCCACGCGGGCCCTTTCCGGCGCTTTTTGCCTTGTCGTCGTCGCCTTGCCGCGTCGTCGCGGAACCGGCTTAACCTCGGGCTCCAAGTATTCGCCCTCAGGCGCACGGTTCGCTCCTCCTTTCCCAATGCGATTTTGATCGCATTGGGGACCCGAGGCTTCCTCCTTCGCGGCAAAAATCCCTCGAAAATTGCTCCGCGTGGAGTGCCTTGCAGTTTTCGGCGAGCTGATTTGCGTCAGGACGCGGAAAAAGCCACAGAGAATACTTGCGTATTGTCAAGGCTTTTGACAAAGTACTGGCGCAAATCAGCCGGCGAAAACCGGCGCGGGTTCGACTCCCGTCAGCTATATCAGGATTTAATGGTTTGTCCGGATCACCAGGGCAAAGGGATCGGTACAGACCTGATGGATAAAATGATTGAGTATCTGAAAGAAAAGCGTATCTACATGATTTCAGTGGTTTATGAAGAGCGCTTGAAGCCGTTTTATGAGCGATTTGGGTTTTATAATATGCTGTGCGGGCAAATGGAAACATATTAGGAATCGCGCATCACACAAGCTCTCGTGCCAATTCCCGTTTGTTGAAATGTTGCAAAACCTTTATCGAAAAAGACCGTTGACGCACCGGTTCCCCGGTGAAAAGTCAACGGTCTTTTTTGATCTGTTTTGTAACCGGCTCCGTTCTGCCGGAGGCGGCTCCCGCCGCCTTAACTCACATGGCCTTCTCTATGGCCGCTATCCTCTGGCTCAGGGTGGGGTGGGAGTAGTAGAGCTTCACGGCGACGGGGGAGGGGGAGAGGTTTGTCAGGCTGTCACGGGAGAGCTTTTTGAGAGCGGAGATCAGATCCGCGCCATAGCCCTCCTTCACCGCGTGGGCGTCGGCCCGGTACTCGGCGCGGCGCATGACGGCGTTGGCGGCCAGGGAGAAAAGGGGCAGGATCAGCGGCAGCTCCACAACGGAGGCCAAAAAGAAGGCGAAACCGTAATTTACGCCTTCAAAGCCGAACCAGGTGTAGATGGACTCGGTTCTGACGGTGAGCCACACCGCCAGGACGATGCAGACGATCTGCAGGACGCTGATAGGGAGCGTCTTCCATGTGTCCTTGTGAAGCCCGTGGCCCAGCTCGTGGGCGAATACGGCGACGATCTCGTCGGCGGTCATGGTGTCCAGGAGCGTGTCGTAAAGGACGATGGTCTTTGTCTTTCCGTGGCCGGAGAAGTAGGCGTTGGCGCGGGAGTCCCGCTTTGACCCGTCCATGACCTGGATCTGACGGACCTTGTAGCCGTTTTTCGTCAGGAGGTTTGTCAGCTTGTCCCTGAGCTCGCCCTCAGGGAGGGGCGTGAACTTATTGTAGATCTTCGACAGGATCGGGTAGAGTACCGTCACCGCCAGCATGATCGCCGCCGCGATGCCGGTGAAGAGCAGGAGCGTCCAGTCGCCCAGGGAGCGGTAGATCAGGGCGAAAAGGAGTACCAGCCCCACGGTCAGCGCGGTATTGATGACAAAGCTCTTGACCTGATCCACCAAAAAGACCTTGAGCGTCCGCTTGTTGAAGCCGTATTTCTGGTCGATCACCATAGCGTCTATGTAGGAGAACACCGCGCCGATGACGGCCTCCAGGGCCAGAACAATGACCATCATCTCCAACGCGGCCAGGTAGGGGTTTGCCGACGGGGCGAAGCGGGGGAACACGTCAAAGAGGAGAAGCAAAAGATAGAATAAATAGGAGACGACGGCCTCCGCCAGCTGGAGCGCACAGCCCTCGGCGTGGTAGTGGAGCCACTTTGTATATTTTTCCCCGTCGTACACATCCCGAACGTTGGCGGGAATGGGATTGTCCTTGCTTTTCCAGTCGAGATATTGCATAAAAAGCTCGTAGAGAAAGCTTATTGTGTACAAAACAAGCGCCAGGGCCTTGAAATCCATATCAGCGCCTCCCGGATCATGATAATAACCATTATATACTGTTTTTTTCGATAATACAAGAGCAAAATCTGACGCCGTAAAGGTTGACTTTACGGGCGCGAAATGGTATTCTTTAAAATTGGAGTATTGTGAGACATGGAGTAAGCTATATGTGGTACAGCGACAGATGGTCAGACTACGAGCTTCTGGACTGCTCCTCCGGCGAGCGGCTGGAGCGGTGGGGGAGGCAGATCCTGATCCGCCCGGATCCCCAGGTGATCTGGGACACCCCGAAAAAGGACCCCCGCTGGCGTCAGGCCGACGCCCGGTACACCCGCTCCGCCGCCGGCGGCGGGGCCTGGGACAAACGGGACGTGCCCCAGAGCTGGCAGGTGCGCTACGGGGAGCTCACCTTCAACGTCAAGCCCATGAACTTCAAGCACACGGGCCTTTTCCCCGAGCAGGCCGCCAACTGGGACTGGGCCATGGAGAAGATCAAAAACGCCAAACGGCCCGTCTCCGTGCTGAACCTCTTCGCCTACACCGGCGCGGCCACCGTGGCCGCCCTGAAGGCCGGGGCCTCCGTCTGCCATGTGGACGCGGCCAAAGGTATGGTGCAGTGGGCCAGGGAGAACGCCGAGAGCTCCGGCGTGGCGGACAGGAGCGTGCGCTGGATCGTGGACGACTGCGCCAAATTCGTGGAGCGGGAGATCCGCCGGGGGCACACATACGACGCCATCATCATGGATCCGCCCAGCTACGGGCGCGGTCCCGGCGGCGAGATCTGGAAGCTGGAGACGAACCTGATGCCCTTTGTACGTCTGTGCGCCGGGGTCTTATCCGATAAGCCCCTGTTCGTGCTGATCAATTCCTACACCACCGGCCTTTCCGCCTCCACCGTCAGCTACGTGGCCCAGACCGCCTTCGCGGGCCGGGGAGGCCGCGCCGAGGCCCAGGAGCTGGGCCTGCCGGTAACCGCCACGGGGCTATGCCTGCCCTGCGGCGCGGCCTGCCGGATGGAGTTTTAATTGGATTTTGGAGCAAATGATGGACAATACAGTGATCAAAATTGACGGCCTCACCTTCTTTTATACCCCCGACGACGAGGATACCGCTCCCCAGGACGTGCTCTCCGGCGTGAGCCTGGAGATCGAAAAGGGCTCCTTTGTGGCGGTCCTGGGCCATAACGGGTCGGGGAAATCCACCCTGGCCCGGCACCTGAACGCCCTGCTGCTCCCCAAGGGGGGCTCCGTTACGGTGTTCGGCATGGACACCCGGGACGAGGCGCTGATGCTGGAGATCCGCCGCCGGGTGGGGATGGTCTTTCAAAACCCGGACAACCAGATCGTCTCCAATGTGGTGGAGGAGGATGTGGCCTTCGCCCCGGAGAACCTGGGCGTGCCCACCCCGGAAATCCGGCAGCGCGTGGACGAGGCTTTGAAGACCGTGGGCATGTACAAATACCGCACCCACGCCCCCCACCTTCTGTCCGGCGGCCAGAAACAGCGCATCGCCATCGCCGGCGTGCTGGCCATGCGCCCGAAGTGCGTGGTGTTCGACGAGCCCACGGCCATGCTGGATCCCCAGGGCCGCCGGGACGTGATGAGGATCATCGGCCGCATGAAGAACGAGCTGGGCTCCACCGTCATCCTCATCACCCACCACATGGAGGAGGCCGCCCGGGCCGACCGGGTGGTGGTCATGTCCGACGGGAAGATCGTCATGGACGGCCCTCCCCGGCAGATCTTCACCCATGTGGAGGAGCTGGAGGCGCTGGGCCTCACCGTCCCCGGCACGGTGAAGCTCATGTGGGAGCTGAGACAGCGCGGCCTGGATGTGCCCCTCTCCACCCTGACGGTGGACGAGTGCGCCAACGCACTGGCGGCCCATTTCGCCGGAAAATAAACGGGCGGTATCCGGGGGAGAGACGGGGCACAGCTCGCCCCTTGACTCGGAATCGCACCGAAAGGAAGTTACCATGGAACCCATTTTGAAGATCGAAAAGCTGTCCCACGTCTACTCGCCGGGCACCCCCTTCGAGACGACGGCCCTGCGCGACGTGGACCTGGACATATACAAGGGCGAGATCCTGGGCATCATCGGCCACACCGGCTCAGGCAAATCCACCCTCATCCAGCACCTGAACGCCCTCATCAAGCCCACCTCGGGCCGTGTTTTGCTGAACGGACGGGACATCAACGAATCCAAGCAGTCCATCCGGGAGGTGCGCGGCCGCGTGGGCCTGGTGTTCCAGTACCCGGAATACCAGCTCTTTGAGGAGACAGTCAGGAAGGATATCGCCTTCGGCCCCAAAAACATGAAGCTCCCGGCGGAGGAGATCGAGCGCCGCGTCCTGGAGGCCGCGCGCTTTTGCGGCGTGGAGGAGGAGCTGCTGGAGCGGGCCCCCTTCGACCTGTCCGGCGGCCAGAAGCGCCGGGTGGCCATCGCCGGCGTTATCGCCATGATGCCGGAGGTGCTGGTCCTGGACGAACCCATGGCCGGCCTGGACCCCCGGGGCCGGGAGGAGATCATGGAGAATATCCTGAGCTACCACGACGAGACCGGCGCCGCCATCGTCATCGTCACCCACTCCATGGAGGAGGCCGCCCGCCACGCCGGCCGGATGGCCGTCCTGGAGCACGGCACGGTGGCCCTGTCCGGCACGCCGGAGGAGGTCTTTTCCCACGGGGAGGCCCTTCGCCAGATGGGTCTGGCCACCCCCGTCATGACCGATGTAGCGGACAAATTATGTAAACTCGGCGTGAAGCTCCCCGGCACCGTCTATACCGTGGAGCAGATGGTGGACGCCCTGATGGCGCTGGAAGGGGGGCGGGCGGATGCTTCGTGACATCACCCTGGGCCAGTATTTCCCCGGCACCACCGTGGTCCACCGGCTGGATCCCCGGACGAAGATTTTGATGGTGGTCGTCTACATCGCCGCCCTGTTCAACGCCAAAAACTGGATCTCCTACGCGGCGGTGCTGGCGTTCCTGATCTTCGCCGTCGCCGTCTCCCGGATCCGCCTCTCCGCCATGCTCCGGGGCCTGAAGCCCGTGGTCTTTATCGTGGTCCTCACGTCCCTGCTGAACCTCTTTTACGCCCGGGGCGAGCCCATCGCCCACTGGTGGATCTTCACGATCACCCGGGAGGGCATCAAGGCCGCGGTCCTGATGGCCGCCAGGCTCATCATGCTGGTGATGGGCACCTTCATGCTGACCTACACCACCTCCCCAATTATGTTAACCTACGGGCTGGAGCTTCTGCTGAACCCCTTAAAGAAGCTGAAGGTGCCCGTCCACGAGCTGGCCATGATGATGAGCATGGCCCTCCGGCTCATCCCCACCCTCATCGAGGAGACGGACAAGATCATGTCCGCCCAGAAGGCCAGGGGAGCGGAGTTCGACACCGGCAACCTCATCGAGAAGGCCAAGGCCATGCTGCCCGTCCTGGTGCCGCTCTTCCTGTCCTCCTTCCGCAGGGCCGACGAGCTGGCCACCGCCATGGAGGCCCGCTGTTACCATGGCGGGGAGGGACGGACGCGGCTCAACGTGCTGAAATTCGCCCGGCGGGACTATCTGACCTTCGCCGTGGGGCTGCTGCTCCTGGCGGCGGTGCTGGTCCTCAAGAGGTTTGGCCTATGAGAAACATCGCCCTGAAGCTCCGCTACGACGGCACCGCCTACCACGGCTGGCAGGTGCAGAAAAACGACGTGACCGTGGCGGAGACGGTGGAAAACGCTTTATTTAAGCTCACCGGCGAGCGGGTGCGCGTCACCGGCTGCGGCCGGACGGATGCCGGCGTCCACGCCCTCAACTACTGCGCCAATTTCAATTCCCACTGCACCATCCCCGCCGGCCGGATGCCCCTGGCGCTGAACTCCCGCCTGCCGGGGGACATCGCCTGCCTGGACGCGGTGGACGCGCCGGAGGACTTCAACGCCATCCTCTCCTGCCAAAAGAAGGAGTACACCTACCGGATCATGAATACCCGCGTCCCCGACCCCTTTGAACGCAGCCGGGCGTATTTCTACCCGGCGCCTTTGAAGGTGGACGTGATGAGGGCCGCCGCGGCGCAGTTCGTGGGCACCCACGATTTCGCTGCCGTCCGGTCCGTGGGGACGGAGACAAAGACCACCGTGCGCACCGTCTACTGGTGCGAGATCGAGGCGGACGGGCCCCTCATCGCCATGCGCGTCTGCGCCGACGGCTTCCTCTACAACATGGTGCGGGCCATCATGGGCACGGTCATCTACTGCGCCGAGGGGAAGCTGCGGCCGGAGGAGCTGCCGAAGCTCTTAGAGACCCGGGACCGCCGGCTCACCGGCCCCACGGTGCCGCCCCAGGGCCTGTACCTGACCCGCGTCTGGTACGACGGCCCGGTAGGGGAGATGATGGCCCCGGAGCGGGGCGTCAGTCTGTAACTTTTCGTATTTCTTAATTTGCAAAAAGTTCAAAAATATGCTACAATATTTTGATATCATTATTTAGTGAAAAAAGGAGACGCCATGGCGGAAAAGCGGACGAAAAAAAGGAGCGTTTTCAGACCGTTCCTCATATTGCTCCTGCTGGCCGTGGCACTGTTGGCCGTCTTTCTGGCCGTGGTGAGCCAACGGGAGGGCGGGCTCCGTACCTTCTGGCGGGAGCTGAGAGGCGAAAAGACAGCCACGGAGTTCTTCTTCGAGAACGCCTCCCACGGCGACGCCGCGGGGATGGACTACTCCCTGGCGGTGGCGGCGGACGCGGGGCTCTACGTCTTCGACCCCACCGGCGAGATCGCCTTTACCCGCCTCTACGCCTGGCAGGATCAGGCCCTGGCGACGGCGGGGCAGTACGGCGCCGTCTACGACGTGGGCGGCGACACGGTGATCTTCTTCCGGGAGAATAAGATATTGACGGAGCTTACGTCCCCCTATCCCATTGTCTCCGTCTCGGTGAACGAGCTGGGCTATGTGGCCGTCTGCTCCGAGGCCGACGGGTACAAGGGGGCCGTCACGGTGTACAACTCCCTGGGCACGGCCATCTACCGCTGGTCGGCGGGCAATTCCCGCGTCCTGTCCGCCAGGGTCTCCGGCCGGGATCAGCTCCTTGTGCTGACCATCGGCGACGGCGGGAGCCGTCTGGTGCTCCTGCGGCTGGACAGCGAGGAGCTCCAGGCCTCCTACACCTTCCCCGGCCTTATGATCGATATGGCCTTCACCGAGTCCGGCGTCACCGCCGTGACCACCACCTCGCTGGTGGGCCTGTCGGGACAGCTGGAGGAGCGCTGGACGAAGGAATTCGAGGGCCGGTTCCTGGAGCGGTACGCCCTCTCTGAGAAGCTTGCCGTCATCGCCCTCACCGATTACCAGGTGGGCGGCGGCCGGACGGTGGAGAGCCTGTCCGCCGGCGGCGCCAGCCGGGGCGTCATCGCGCTCCTGGACGCGCCCATGGATATGGATATCCGGGACGGCCGCGTGGCGGTGCTCACCGCCGACCGGGCGACGGTCTACGACGAGGCCCTGAAGGAGACCGCCGCTTATGAGTGCGGCTTCGGCGCGGAGCATGTGAGTCTCCGGCCCGACGGCTCGGTGATCTGCACCGGCACGTTCTCGGCGTATGTGTACGGAGATAAGGATAAGGGAGAAAACGACTGATCCTGATTTTTTGAAAAGGAGAATACCACTATGAGCTTGGTGATCGATCTCGTGCTGGCGGGCATCGTGGTCTTCTGCGGATGGAGGGGCTTCCGCACGGGGATAATAAACGGCGTTTGCGGCATCCTGGCGGTGGTGATCGCCCTCTACGGGGCGAACCTGCTGGCTGTGGCGTTCTATACGGAGTTTTCGGATATCGTGGAGCCCTTCGCCCTCAGCGTGGTGGAAAAGGCCGTGGGCGGCGGCAGTCCCGAGGAGAACGAGACGGAGGACGGATCGGAGAGCCATACCCTCACCGTGGAGGAGCGGGAGAAGCTGGACGTCTACACCGTCTCCAAGGAGGTCATGGGGACGCTGGGATTCTCCGACGGCGCCTCCGAGGGCATCGCCAGGGACGTGGCCTCCACCCACGCCAAGGTCAACAACGCCATGGAGGAGGAGCTGACGGCCCAGGTGTGCGCCAGGGCGGCGTATGTGGCCCTGTTTGCCATCGCCTTCATCCTGATCGCCATCATCTTCTCCGTCATCGGCAACATCGCCGATCTGAGCTTCGGCATCCCCGGCCACGAGAACCTGAACCACGTCACCGGCGCGGCCCTGGGCGTGATCCGGGGCCTGCTCATCATCCTGGCCATCGGTTGCATCGGCCGGTATCTGGGCCTGCTGGTCCCCGCCTCGGTCACCGACAAGACGGTCCTCTATCAAAAGCTGCTGGAGACCAACAAGATCGCCGAGCTTTTAAACATCTGAACGGCATAACGCTTTCGATTTGAAAGGTACAGAGAGATGAAACACCTTCCGAATATCCTTTCCGGCTTCCGGATCGCGCTGGTGCCCCTTTTTGTGGCCGTCTGGAGGCTGGGCGGCGAATACGGCCGGCTGTGGGCCGCCGGCGTCTTTCTCCTGGCGGCGGTCACCGATTTTCTGGACGGGTATCTGGCCAGACGGTATAACGCCATCTCAAATCTGGGGAAGATCCTGGATCCGGCGGGGGATAAGCTGATGACCTTGGCCATGGTGCTGTGCCTTTCCCTGGACGGGATCATCCCCCGATGGATCTTCTGGTTCTACCTGACGAAGGAAGGCCTGATGGCCGCCGGCGGACTCCTTGTCCGCGCCACGGGCGAAAAGAATGTGCCGCCCTCAAATTTTGCTGGAAAAACCGCGACCTTCGTGCTTTTCTGCACAGGCGCCGCGCTTATGATCTTTAGGCTGCCCCCCACAGCCGCCAGAGCGCTGATGATCCTGGCGGTGCTGGTGTCCCTGACGGCGCTTTTGAGCTACGTGCCGTCCCTGCTGGCCCTTTTGAAAAAGCGCCGGACGGAACGGGGATAACGACCGGTTTTCCCGAAAGGGAAGGCCGATACCGATAAATGACTGCTGGTTTTAAGGAAGAAGGTATGACTATGGGACCCGCACTGTGCGCCCGCTGCCATAAGAACGTGGCGGTGATCTACGTGACAAAAATCGAAAACGGCAAGACCTCCAGCGAGGGGCTGTGCCTGAAGTGCGCCCGTGAGCTGGGCATGAAGCCGGTGGACGACTTCATGCAGAAGATGGGCATCACCGACGACGACATCGAGAATATGGCCGGTGAGATGATGGAGGCCCTGAACGGCGCCGAGAATCTGCCGGAGAGCGGCGATGACGACGACGGCGAGGACGATTCCGGCAAAACGGCCACCTTCCCGTTCCTGGGCAAGCTCTTCGGCGCCCAGGACATGGGCCCCGGCCCCGGCCAGGGCGGCGGCAGCGCCGATAAGGGGAACGACAAGCGCCAGCACAAGGACCGGGAGCGGAAGCGCAAATACCTGGACACCTACTGCATCTCCCTGACCAACCGCGCCCGGGAGGGGAAGCTGGACCGCATCGTGGGCCGGGAGGAGGAGATGGAGCGGGTCATCCAGATCCTGAACCGCCGCCAGAAGAATAACCCCTGCCTCATCGGCGAACCGGGCGTGGGCAAGACCGCCATCGCCGAGGGCCTGGCCATCCGCATCAACGAGGGCGACGTGCCCTACAAGCTCCGGGATAAGGAGGTCTACCTGCTGGATCTGACCAGCCTTGTGGCGGGCACCCAGTTCCGGGGCCAGTTCGAGTCCCGCATGAAGGGCCTCATCGAGGAGATCAAGGCCGTGGGCAACATCATCCTGGTCATCGACGAGGTCCACACCTTAGTGGGCGCGGGGGACGCCGAGGGCAGTATGAACGCCGCCAACATCCTAAAGCCCGCCCTCTCCCGGGGGGAGATCCAGGTCATCGGCGCCACCACCTTCAACGAGTACAGAAAGCACATCGAGAAGGATTCCGCCTTGGAGCGCCGCTTCCAGCCGGTGACGGTGACGGAGCCCTCCATCGAGGAGTCCATCAAGATCATCAAGGGCATCGCCCACTACTACGAGCAGTACCACGGCGTGAAGATCTCCGACGCCATGTGCCGTCAGGCCGTCCTGCTCTCCGAGCGGTACATCACCGACCGCTTCCTGCCGGACAAGGCCATCGACCTCATCGACGAGGCCTGCTCCGACGTGAACTTAAAGTGCAAGAACTACACCCGTCTGGCGGAGATCGACCGGGAGCTGGCGGATATCGCCAAGGAGCGGGATATGCTCTTGGAGCGCCCGGAGTCCGACTCCAGCCCCTATGCGGAGGAGGACTACGCCCGCCTTGCCAAGCTGCGGGGCCGGGAGATCGCCATCGCCGACGAGAAGCAGCGGCTCCAGGCCCAGGGAATGCCGGAGCTGGGTATGGACAACTTCGCCCGCATCATCGAGCTGTGGACAAAGATCCCCGCCTCCTCCATCCGGGAGGACGAGCACGAGCGGCTGGCCCACCTGTCCGACCGGCTGAAGGAGCACATCGTGGGCCAGGACGAGGCCGTGGAGGCCGTCTGCGCCGCCATCAAGCGCAACCGGGTGGGCATCTCCATGAAGCACAAGCCCGTCAGCTTCATCTTCGTGGGCTCCACCGGGGTGGGCAAGACGGAGCTGGTGAAGCGCCTGGCCGCCGATATGTTCCAGAACCCCGAATCCCTGATTCGACTGGACATGTCGGAATTCATGGAGAAATTCGCCGTCTCCCGGATCATCGGCTCGCCTCCGGGCTACGTGGGCTACGACGAGGCCGGCCAGCTCACCGAGAAGATCCGCCGCCGCCCCTACAGCGTGGTGCTCTTTGACGAGATCGAGAAGGCCCATCCGGACGTGATGAACATCCTCCTGCAGATCCTGGACGACGGCCGCATCACCGACGCCCAGGGCCGGGTGGTCAACTTTGAGAACACCATCATCATCATGACCACCAACGCCGGCTCCGACCGGCGCGGCTCCGGCACCGTGGGCTTCGGCTCCTCCGCCCGGGATCAGGACCGGGAGCGGGTCATGAAGGCTCTGCGGGACTTCCTGCGGCCCAAATTTATCAACCGCGTGGACGAGGTGGTCTACTTCAACCGCCTCAGCGAGGAGAATTTCCGCTCCATCGCCGCCCTGATGCTGGAGGAGCTGAAAACGGGCCTGGCGGAAAAGGCCATGACCTTCGTCTGGGACGAGTCCGTCATCGACTACCTGGTGCGCAAGTCCTACTCCGTGGAGTACGGGGCCAGGAACCTCCGGCGCACCATCCAGAAGGACATCGAGGACCGGCTGGCCGCCGAGCTGATCGACAACTACCAGCGTGAGCTTACCCGCGTGGGCGTCTCCGCCCAGGGGGACGAGATCACCGTCATCATCGCCTGACAACACCATATCAGTTGACATACCATAAAGCCGGGGACTTCCCCGGCTTTATGGGAAGACTGTCGAAAAAGCCCAGAGGGGCTTTTTCGAAAAAGGGAACGTGCGGGAAAAATTACTGAATTTTGCGAAATTCTGTAATTTTCCCCTGCCGTTTTGCTCCGCGCACGGCCCGCAGGACCGCACACTCCGCAAAACAAATGGGATTTTTTCCGACGTACATGCCGCCGGAAAAAATATTGATTACAGGTTTTGACAAGTTGACATAAAGCCGGGGACTTCCCCGGCTTTATGGGGATAAAGAGAGCGCTGTTTATGAGTGAGCTTACAAAAAATCAGATCCTCCCCGTTGTCTGCGACGGCTACGCCGCCGACGGCTGCGGCGTGGCCCATGTGGACGGGATGGCCCTGTTCGTCTCCGGCGCCATCGCCGGGGAGCGGTGCCGGGTGCGCGTTTTGAAGGTCCTGAAGCATATGGCCTTTGCCAAAGTGGAGGAGATCGGGGAGCCCTCCCCGGAGCGCGCCGCCCCCGGCTGTCCCCACTATCCCGCCTGCGGCGGGTGCGCCGTGCGGCACATGAGCTACGACGAGGAGCTGCGCTTCAAGCGCCAAAAGGTGGAGGACGCCCTGCGGCGCGTGGGCGGTGCGGATCTGAAAGTTGACATAATACACGAAGCGAAGCAGACGGAGCGCTACCGGGGCAAGGCCCAGCTGCCGGTGTCCCCGGGGCCGAAGATCGGCTTTTACCGGGGCCGGAGCCATGAGGTGATCGACGTGCCGGACTGCCGGCTGGAGCCGGAGAGCGTGGGGCGTGCCCGGGGCGCGGTGCTGGCGTGGATGAGAGATTCCGGCGCGGCGGCCTATGACGAGACGGCCCACCGGGGCCTGGTGAGGCACCTCTATGTGCGGACAAACCGCGCCGGGGCGGCGCTTGTCTGCCTGGTGGTCAACGCCCCGGCGGAGCGGGCGCTCCCCGATGAGGCGGGCCTTGTGCGCCGGCTGAGGGAGGCCCTGCCCGGATGTGTGGGCGTGGTGCTGTCGTCCAACACGCGCAGGACCAACGTGATCCTGGGGGACGCGTACCGCACCCTGTGGGGCAGTCCCACCCTGGATGAAACGCTGTGCGGCCTCACCTTCCGCCTGTCCGTGCCGTCCTTTTTCCAGGTGAACCGGGACCAGTGCGAGGTGCTCTACGACCGGGCCCTGGCCTTCGCGGGCCTTACGGGAAAGGAGACGGTGCTGGATCTCTACTGCGGCATCGGCACCATCTCCCTGTGCGCCGCCAAGCGGGCAAAGCGCGTCGTCGGCGCGGAGATCGTGCCCGAGGCCATAGAGGACGCCAAAGCCAACGCCGCCCGCAACAGCATTGAAAACGCGGAGTTTTTCTGCGGCGACGCCGGGGATACCGCCTCGATGCTGGCCCGCCAGGGCGTCCGCCCCGACGTGGTCATCGTGGACCCGCCCCGCCGGGGCCTGGAGCCCTCCGTCATCGACACCGTGGCCCAGATGGCCCCGGAGCGCCTGGTATACGTCTCCTGCGACCCCGCCACCCTGGCCCGGGACGTGAAGCTCTTCTCCGCCCACGGCTATCAAGCCGAAAAAGCCGAAGCCGTCGATATGTTCCCCCGCACCCTCCACGTGGAGACGGTATGTCAGTTAGTTCTGAGAAAACCGGTTGTACATGTCGACATAGATGTGGATGTAGAAGAATTGGTGCAGGACAAAAG
>CANRMY010000016.1 GCA_947631845.1 uncultured Oscillospiraceae bacterium
TGGGGGTGAAGGCGGCGATGATGAGGCTCTTGTACCTGCTTATGCTCCATTACCCCCAGCCGCCGGAGGTGGAGACGCCGGACACGGAGCGTTTGAAAAAGGTGGTCGCCCTCATCGAGGAGAGATACGCCGAGCCGCTGACGGTGGCCTCCGTGGCGCAGGAATGCGGTTACAGCTCCAGCCATTTCATGCGCTGGTTCAAGCAGATGACAGGTTCAAGCTTCGCCGCGTACCTGATCGGCCGCCGCCTGACCTTCGCGGCGGAGGCGCTGTGCGAGTCGGACGGCAAGGTCCTCAGCATCGCCCAAAGCGTGGGCTTTAACAACCTGTCCAACTTCAACAGGCAGTTCAAGACCAGGTACCGTATGACGCCCAGGGAGTACCGCGCGGCCTCCAAGCAGCAGAGCGGCGGGGATGGGAAGGCAGGCACCTCGCCGCCGTAGTCCGCCAGGGGCCTTGTGACACGCCGCAGGACCCGGAATCTGTCCGGCGGCATGGTGAACGGGGTGACGCTGCGGTAGATATAGTCAAGCATGCGAAAAATGACAGGCATTAGCACGACCGTATTTGGATAGGGTCAACCGGGCATATGATGTTCATTTTGTCTCATTTGGGGACTATAAAACCGAGGATAATTTTAAGGGCCTTCTTTCAAAGCTGACGTTGGAGGACGTACATAACGCAATCAGGCGGTCTAAAGCGATTATGGAACAGAATCAGCAGAATGGATATTCGCTTCAGACATACAACGCACCCATACTGACGGTATAAATATTTCACTCCAAATTATACGGATGGTGTGTTCAAAAGCAAGAAAAACGCTGGTATGATATTGTCAAATATAAAACCAGGGAGGATTTGCAATGAAAATCAATCTGGCGGATACCATTCGTGCGTTCCGAAAGGCGCGCTCACTGACACAGCAGCAGTTGGCGGATGCGTTGGGTGTTACCGTTGGGGCAGTCTACAAATGGGAGGCGAACTTATCCGCGCCTGATTTGACGCTGCTCGTTGAACTTGCCGACTTGTTTGACACATCGGTGGATGTCCTGCTGGGCTATCAAGTGAAAAGCAGCAAGCAGACCGACACGGCCGCCCGGCTCAGGGCGTATTTACAAAGCAGGGATACGGACGGACTTGCCGAGGCGGAAAAAGCGCTGCTGCGCTATCCAAACTGCTTTGACATCGTGTATCAAAGCGCGAAGCTCTACTATCTTTTTGGGCTGATGAGCGGTGAAAAGCCGCGGCTTTGGCGTTCCATCGAACTGATGGAGCGCGCGAGGCTTTTGCTGGGGCAGAATACCGACTCGGAAATCAGCGAATTTTCCATCACATACCACATGGCCGGCGCGTATTCCGAGCTTGGCGAGGAGGAAAAGGCCCTGGAGCTTCTGAAAAGCAACAACCCGCGCGGTATCAACGACGATGTAATCGGGCAGTCTCTCGCGGTCTTCTGCAACCGCCCCGAAGAGGCGGTGGAGGTTCTCTCTACGGCGCTTGTTTCCGTATCGGCCATGCTGATACGGATCGCCGACGGCTTTGTAAACGTGTACCTCAAGCGGGACGACTACGCCTCCGGCGCTTCGATCCTCAAGCTGGTACTGGACTTTTTCGCGGGTCTGAAACGGGACGGAAAAAGCAATCTGTTTGACAAGCCCTGCGTGAGTTTCCTGATCTGCCTTGCCCACGCGCAGCTGAAGCTGGGAAAACCGGGCGACGCTCGCGCCGCCCTGCTGGCGGCGAAAAAGCTGGCGGAGGTATTTGACCGGGAGCCCGACTATTCCGCAGGCGGCCTTCGCTTCATAAGCGCGGTCAAACAGCAGACAGCCTTCGACAGCTTAGGCGGCACCGCCGCGGAAACAGCCGCCAAAACGTTAAAATCTCTGGAAAACGGATCTCTCAGCCGGATGTGGGAGGAACTCACAAATGAGGAATAGGACCTTGCGCCGGGAATGCAGGCCGCAGTGCTTCTTGACCCAGGTCCGGATATCTTTGTATGTGGCGCGTTTGGTCTGTAAATACGTTTCGCCCTCATAGTCGTCTATGGCGACTATGAGGGCGAACACGTTGCGGTATACGGCAAAACAGCCATTGGTCATGGTGTTCGTATACCTATTGGACGGTGGCTCGAACTCTCGACCTCTCGCACATTGGCAAGTTTTGTGCGCGGGGCGGATGGCTGGGGGATCTGATATGACCCGACCGCTCAAAGGCTTCCGCTATTCCCCGGAGCACACCCGAAAACCGGCAAATTCCCCGTACCCGGCGGAGGGCAGGTTCTCCCGGCTGCAGGCCCACAGGCACAGCTTCGCGCCCGTCCAGGTGGCCCGGCGCAGGGGGTACCGCCCACCGACGGGCGTGTATGCCTCCCCGCCGGCGGAGCAGGCGAAGCCGTAGGTCTTGTCGGGGAAGATCTCAAGGCGCAAAGATGCCGTGTCCCGTGGCCAGTCCAGGGCCGCCTCCATCGTCTCCACAGCGGTGCCCTCGAAGGTCTTTTCCGTCACATCACCGTGGTACAGGGCCAGCCGGAAACCGCCGGCTGTGCGCTGGAGGCCCAGATACCCGTAGGCGTGGCCGATGACGCCCAGGGACGCCATATCTCCCGGCGCGCCCGTCTGGGAAAGCCGCACGGTCACCGCGGCGGTCAGGGACGGGTGCTGAGGGATCTGGGTCAGGGCGTTGGGGGCGTACCAGAGAAGGTTTTCCCGCTTTTCGTTGACAAGGCATTTAAGCCGCAGGGCGTTTTCGGCCCCGCTCCCGGCGAAATACCGCTCCTTGGGGTTGGCCTGCCACTGCCATTGAAGGCCGGGGCGGCCCTCCGGGAAGCTGTCGGACTGAGCAATCTCATAGAGGGGCTGTCCCTCCACGGGCAGGCGCCACTCGCTCACCGGCTCACCGATGCCGTCCCCGTCCAGGTCGCTTCCGATAAAGGGCCAGCCGCCGTTGAAGCACATGGGCTGGAGGTGGGTGATGCGCCCCAGCTCGTGGACGTCCTGGAAATGAATGAACCAGTCCCTGCCGTCAGGAGCCGTCACCCAGCCGCCCTGGTGGGGGCCGTTGACCTGAGATGTCCCCTGGTGCATCACCACCCGGTACTCGTAGGGGCCCCAGACATTTTTGGCACGGAGGGCCGACTGCCAGCCCGTGGCCACGCCGCCGGAGGGGGCCAGGATCAGGTATTCCCCGTCATGCTTGTAGATCTTCGGTCCCTCGGTGGTGGGGGCCATCTGCTCCCCGTCAAAGATGATACGCGGCTCCCCGATGAGGCGGGTGCAATCCGGGTCCATCTCCGTCAGCATCAGCCTGTGCTTGACGCCGCAGCGGCTCCGGGCCAGGGCAAAGACCATGTAGGCCCGCCCGTCGTCATCCCACAGGGGGCAGGGGTCGATCCAGCCCTTGGATTCACACAGCATGTTGAGCTGAAATTCCCCGTAGGGGTCCACCGAACGGGCCACTAAGATTCCCTCGTCGGGCAGGGGGACAAAGACGATGAACTGCCCGTCGTGATACCGGATGGAGGGCGCCCAGGTGCCGGAGCCGTGAGAGGGCCGGTCATATTTTTCAAAGGGCAGGGCGCGGACGCAGTAGTTGATGAGCTCCCAATGCACCAGGTCCTTGGAGTGCAGGAGGGGCACCCCGGGCAGGTAGGTGAAGGAGGAGGCCACCATGTAGTAGTCCTCCCCCACCCGGATCACATCGGGATCCGAGTAATCGGCATAAAGGATGGGATTTTTATAGTTCATAAGCGAAAACACTCCTTCCGATCACAGCGGCGGACAGGCGCCGCCGGTCTCGCCGTATAGGATCCCCGCCAGCACGGGGTACAGGCTTTGCGCCATCCGCATAAAGCCCAGGGAGTTGGGGTGGGTGCCGTCCACGGTACATTCCGCCCGCCCCTCCGGGCCGAAAAAGGCGCCGCCGTCCAGGAACCGGACGTTTTCGTCCCCGGCGGCCCTGGCGCGCTCACAGGTCGCCCGGATGATGTCCCGCCGCGCCGCCGCGTCCGCCGGGTCCTTGTCCGTGTCCGGACGGCTCAGAAGGAGGATCGGCGTCTCCGGGTGGGCGGCGCGGACGATCCGGAAGAAGCGCTCATGGGTGGCGCGAAGGTGCTCCGCGTCCGGGGCGTTGTGGTCGTAATCGTACACAAAAACGCTGATTTTCGGCAAAGAGGCGATAAATTCGGCAAATTCCGTCTCCCCCCGGGCCTTGCCGGAGAAGCCGAAATTGCGGTAGTCCGCGTCCAGCCAGCGGCAGGCCAGGGAGGTGTAGGCGTTTCCCGGCCTCTCGGCGCAGCCGCCCTCGGTGATGGAGGAGCCGTAAAAGACGATGGGATCCGGCACACGGTAGGCCGGGGCCTCCCGGAGGACGGCGTCCTCCTCCACCCCGATCTCCATCCCCAGGAGCAGGTCGTTGCGGGGCAGATTCACCGTCACCGTCTCCAGCCCCGGGCCCTTGGTGAAGCTTTTCTCCACCGTGATCTCCGTGTCACCGTGGATACCGGGCGCGACGACGCCCAGATACTTAGCGTCCCGCCCTGTCCCCAGGTACACGTCCGCCCCGGCGGAGCCGGTGAGGGGGATGTTGATGTCCTCCCGGCAGGCATCCAGAGTCATGCGGATGTAAATTTTCCGGGAATCGGTGGCAAAACGCACGCGTCCCCCCACGCTCCGGCGGCCCAGAAAGTCGTACTGGGGCATCCGCTCCAGCATGTATTCCGGGAGCCTATAATATTTCCGGGTCTCCCGGTCCGCCACGGCCAGGCCGTAGATCTTGAAGGGAGATTCGGTTATGGGCGCGATCTTCATTTCGTTTTCCTTATACATGTCACATACCGGCCTTCCAATGGATGCTCTCGCCGGCGGCGAGGCGGACGGGGCGCTCCGTATCCTGATAGGCGACGGCGGTCTCCAGGGGGCTGTGGGCCAGGAGGGTGAAGCTTGTGAGCTCCCTGCCGCTCCAGGCAAGGGTCACCTCCCCGCCGCCCCGGACCCGCAGGCCCCGGACTTCTCCCTCCGGCCAGGCGGAGGGGAGGGCGGGCAGGAGGCGTATCCGGCCGTTGTGGCTCTGGACCAGCAGCTCCGCGATGCCGGCGGCGGCGCCCATGTTGCCGTCGATCTGGAAGACCCGGCCTCTGGCGCGGCCCTTGCTGGGGTGGGTGTCCATGAGGTTTTCAAAGGTGGAGTCCGCAAGCAGCGCCCGCAGATCGCCGAAGGCCCGGTTCCCCTCCCGAAGGCGCGCCCAGAAGAGGATGATCCAGGCCCGGCTCCAGCCGGTGTAGCCGCCGCCGTGGGCGAGCCGATACTCCAGAGATTTTTTGGCCGCCGCGGCCAGCTCCGGCGTATCCTCCGGGGTGATCTGGGCGCTGGGATAGAGGCCGAAGAGGTGGGAGATGTGCCGGTGGCCGGGGTCGGCCTCTTCATATTCCTCCCCCCACTCCATGAGCCGCCCGTCGGAAGCGATTTGGAGCTTCGGGAACTTTTCCAGCATCTCCCGGGCCTCCCCCACAAGCGCGCCCGTACCCAGCTCCTCCGCGGCGGAGAGGTACGCGCCCAGGAGGTCATTTAGAATCTCGATGTCCATGGCGGGCATCTCACACATGTGGACCCGGACGGGCCCGTGGGGGCCGGGGATATAGTAGCTGTTCTCCGGCGAGGCGGAGGGCAGGGTCACCAGCTCCCCCTTTTCATTCTCCCGGAGGAAATCCCGGAAAAAGAGGACGGCGTCCTCTAAAATATCGAAATTCTCCCGCAGAAATTCCCGGTCCCGGGTGAAGAGCCAGTGCTCCCAGATATGTAAGGAGAGCCACGCCCCGCCCATGACCCAGTAGGTGGCCGGGGGGTACTCGTCCTGGGGCGCGGTGTCGGCGTGGATGTCCGTGTTGTGATGGGCCACGAAGCCACGGCAGCCGTACATCCGCCGGGCCGTGTCCTTCCCGCTCTCACAGACCCGCCGCAGAAGGGCAAAATACGGCTCCGCGCACTCGGGGAGGGCGCAGACCTCCACGGGCCAGTAGTTCATCTCCAAGTTGATGTTTATTGTGTATTTGGAGTCCCAGGGGGGCATAAATTCCTCGTTCCAGATGCCCTGGAGCGTCAGGGGCAGGCCCCCGGGGCGGCTGCCGGAGATCATCAGATACCGGGCGTACTGGAAATAGAGGGCCGCGAGGCCGGGGTCGGCCTCCCCCGAAGTGAAGCGCCGCAGCCGCTCGTCGGTGGGAAGGGCGTCCAGGCCGGACTCCGCCGCAGGGTCCGCAAGGCGCAGATCCACCCGGTCAAAGAGTGAAGCGAAGTCCGCCTCATGCTCCGTGAGCATCGCCCCGGCGTCCGGGTACCGGGCACGGATGTCCGAGAGGGCGGCGCACACCAGGGCGGCAAGGCCCTCTGAAGGATCTTTTCCGGGGTCGGCGCCCACGCCGGTCTTTGCCGTGAAAATCAGGGTCACGTCCGTGGCGCCCCGGACGGTGAGGCGCGTGCCCAGGGCGCTGACGGCCCCGTCCGAGGCCAGCACCTGTAGTCCCATGGCCCAGCCGATGCCGTTCTGGTCCCCGGAGCACACGAGGGTATCGCCGCCCGCGCGGCCGGTAAAGCCGATATGGCGGCTCCTGTCCAGGCGGCAGGTGAAGGACATCCGCCCGCCGCCCCTGGCCGTCAGGTGAAGCACCAGACAGTCAGCGGGGCGGGAGATGAAATATTGCCGTTCATATTCCCGCTCCCCCGCGCGAAAGCGCGTCCAGGCCACGGCCCGGTGAAAGTCAAGGCCCCGGGCGTAGCTCTCGGGCTTTTCGGGCGCGCCCTCAAAGAAGTCGATCAACAGATCTCCCAGGGTCTGGTAGGCCCGCTGGGTGAAGGGCGTGCCGGACATGGCGCTGACGGCCAGGCGCTGGGCCTCCTCCACCTGACCGGAGCGGAAGAGGGCGCGTATCTTCTCCAGGTTGTCCCGGCAGTCCGGGTTCACCCGGTCCTGGGGGCCGCCGCTCCAGAGGCCCTCCTCGTTGAGCTGGACGTGCTCCCGGTCAATGCCGCCGAACACCATGGCCCCCAGCCGCCCATTGCCCAGGGGCAGGGCCTGATCCCAGAATTCGGCGGGCTTTGTATAATGAAGTTCCATAAGCTTATACCCCTGTATTCTCCTTCTCACCCTCCGGCGAAACCGCGTATCGCCGGGACTGGGTGGTGAAGAGCTCGTAATAGAGCCCCTTTTTCTCCATAAGCTCCCTGTGGCTCCCCCGCTCCACGATCTGTCCCCGCTCCATGACGAAGATGTTATCCGCCAGCGTGGCGCTGGAGAGGCGGTGGGAGATGAAAATGCTGGTCTTGTCCCGGCGCATGGCGTTGAACTCCTCGAAGAGCCGCTGTTCCGCCATGGGGTCCAAAGACGCGGTGGGCTCGTCCAGAATGAGGATGTCCGAATCCCCGTAGAAGGCGCGGGCGACGGACAGCTTCTGCCACTGTCCGATGGAAAGCTCCGTGCCGTAGTCCTCAAAGTACCGCATCAGCGGCGTGTCATACCCCCGGGGCAGGCCGCTGATGAACGCGTCGGCGCCGCTCTCTTTGGCCGCACGGCGTATCTCCCCGGCGCGTGGGGTCTTGAATACGTCCCCAAAAGCGATGTTCTCCCCGGCGGACACGGCGTATTTCCCGAAGTCCTGAAAGATGATCCCAAAGACGGCGTAGAGCTCGTCCACATCGTACTCCCGGATGTCCCGCCCGTCCAAAAGGACCCTTCCCTCAGTGGGGTCGTAGAGCCGGGTCAGGAGTTTAATGAGGGTGGTCTTCCCCGCGCCGTTGAAGCCCACGATCGCCACCGTCTCGCCCTGTCGGATGGTCAGGCTGATGTGCCGCAGGGTGTCCTCCCCGGCGCCGGGGTACCGAAAGGACACGTCCTCGAAGACGATCTCATGGGCCTGGTGGCGCAGGACTCTGGCCGGCGGATCCGCGATGGGCTTCAGCAACGGCTTCTGGCCGAGAAATTCCATCAGATTGTTGATGAACAGCGTCCCCTCGTATATGGAGGCGGTGGTGGTGATGAGGGTGCTGACGCCGGTACCGATGGAGGTGATAGCGCCTGTGAACAGGGAAAATCCGCCCACGTCGAACCGGCCGCTGAACACCCCCCTGGCAAAAAAGAGGTACAGCAGACAGTAGACCGCATTTGTCACCACCGCCGCGCCCACAGTCCAAAGGCACTCCTCCGTCTGGAGCCTGCGCATCCCCTTAAAATAGTCGTCAAAGGTGGCCTGATATTTTTCCCGGAACGTCTCCGCCAGGCTGAAGATGCGTATCTCCTTTGCCAGATCCTTGTTGACCAGGGTGTTGGAGTAGTAGTCCATCTGCCGCCGGCTCTTGGAGCGCCGGGACATGTAATCCACATTTTTCCTTCTGTAGATGAAATTGATCACTGCCGAGGGGATGGCCGTCACGATGATGCACATGGGGATCCAGGCGCTGACGGTGAAGAGGACCGCCGTGAAGCTGACGATGCTGATGGCGGTGCTGAGCACGGAGAAGGCGGAGGACATGATCTGGACGGGCCGCTTCCCCGCCTCCCGGTTGGCGTTCTCCATGCGGGCGTAGAAATCAGGCGAGTCGTAGCACATCATGTCGATGGTCTTGGCCTTCTCCATGATCTTCTGCTTGACGTGGTTGGACACCAGCTCCCCGGAGATGCTGATGAACATGGTGTAGACCCGCCGCACCGCGTCCGTCAGGAACAGGCAGGCAAACTGGCAGATAAGCAACGCCGCCACCGCCCGGAAGGCCAGCTCCGTCCCAGCGTATACCTCCGCCAGATCGTTGAGCGCCGCCGCGCCGATGAGCGATATGGCCACGGGCATGACGCCGTTGAAGAGGCACATGAACACCATCATTAGAAGGAGGCTCTTCCGCGTCTCCCACACCAGCCGGAAAATATAGAGAAGTCTCACGGTAAAGGCGCCCGCCAGTCTGCTCAGCCAGCGCGGGATCTCCCGCAGGCGCTTCGGAGGGGGGATGCGATAGCGGTCGTTGACAGACCGCATTTTGTCAAAAGAGAACATCAAGCCGCCCGCTTTCCGTCAAAGTATCCCCCCAGCTGTGGAACGCCCGCTCCCCCAGTCATCCCGCCTCCGCTCTCTTCAAGACCAGCACCCAGTCGTTGGAGTCTCCCCTTCTCGTGAGAGGGCTTGCCAACCATTTTTCCTCGCCTTTTATGGTCGTGATATAGCTGTATACGCCGTTCCTGGGGTCCATCCACCAGGCGTCCATGGTCATATCCTTATAGGCGCTCAGATCCAGAAGAAACTCGTCCCCGCTGTAATCGTAGCAAAACACGAAATCGGCCCCCGCGAACACCGCCACCCGGTGGCGGCGCTCCTTCTGGCCGTAGAGAAGCATGTCGTCCACGGGCCGGCCGGCGGTGAAGTCCACACTCTCCATCAGCTCCTTGAGGTAGCGCATCTGGCCGGAGCCCGGGTAGTGCAGAGCCTCCCGCCAGCTCTCCCGGACGCAGTAGTCCCCGGTATTCGGAGCGCCGTCAAAAAACTGCATGATGGCGTTGCAGCCGTAGGTGTGGCCGGCGGCGCCCTCAAAGACGGACCAGTAGGCGTACCGGCGGGCGTCCCACTCCTCCCAGTAGGGATTCTTCGGGTTGTGCAGACCCTGGATGATCCCCTCGTAGGAGGGCTCCCCATCCACCGTGGGCTTCTGAGGCGCGCGGGCGTGATCCCGATCCACATACCGCCAGTTGTCCTCGCCAAAATACGTCTCCCTGGACCGGTTGTCGTCCCACTCCCCCAGGTACTGCTGGTCATATCTGCGGTGCCCCGACTGGAAGAGGTTCATATCCAGCCACTTCTCCTCATGGAACCACAGGGACGAGGATGTTCTGCCGAAGGGGTGATAGGTCATGAGCCTGTCCGGGTTCCAGGATTTAAGGATCTCCGCCTCCCGGCGAAATACCTCCGGGGCCGCGTCCCCGCGCACATCCCCGCCGATGATCCAGATGATGTTCGGCCTGTCCCGGAACCGTTTCCCCAGAAAATTGGCGTAGGTGTCCACATTTTCCATGTTGAGGAAGCCGTTTTTCACGAAATTTCCCCATATGGGCAGGAGCCCCACGTAGAGCCCCAGCTCCTCCGCCATATCCAGCGCCCTGTCCACGTTTTCCCAGTACTCTGGCTCCAGGGTGCTCTTCCCTCCGCCGCCCATGTGGACCTCCCCGGGCATCATGTGGATGAGGGTGGCCTGGATCACGTTGAACCCCTTCTCCGCCCGGTTGCGCAGATAGGTCCGGGTGTCCGCCTCGTCCAATTTGTGGAACATCAGCCACCCGGTGTCGGCCAGCCAGAAGAAGGGCCTGTCGCCCGTCATCAAATATTTCCCGTTTTCACTGACGTGAAGCTTTCCGTATTCCCAGCTCTTCATTTTATCTCCTTTCGATTTACAAAGATTGATTTACACACGGCCGCCGGTCTCCGACGGGCGGCCGATAAGCTCGTCCACATTCTCGCAGTCCATGGCCTCTCCCTCATGTCCGGAGACGGTCACGTTCTCCATCACCACTTTTTTGGCGTTCCGGATGAAGATGCCCTTGTATCTCATGGGCTCACAGCCCTCCATCATGGCGGGCCTGCCGTTTCTGGCGTTTTCGGCAAAGGAAACGGACACGTTCTCCATCCGCACCTCCCCGATCTTCGACTCGGGAAGCCCGTAGAAGTACACCCCCGCGGCGTGGCAGTCCACGGCCCTGACGTTTCGGATGGTCACTCTCCCCACCCGGGGCGTCCTGTCGTCCACAGGCAGAGGCTCCTTGGCGCTGACATATTGGGATTTCCCGTCCGGCCCGCAGTAGTAGAAGCTGTTGATGACAAAGGGGGAAACCACGTTCTCCATGAGGACGCTGTCGAACTCGATCCCGTCCAGGAAGGAGTCCTTCCCCCGCCCTCTCCTGGTCTTGACCCGCAGCCCCCTGTCGGTGTTGCGGAAGTGACAGCGGCGCACCAGGATATCCCGAACGCCTCCGGCGTTTTCGCTTCCTACCGTGACGCCTCCGTGGCCCTTTTCCATCAGGCAGTTGCGTATCAGGATGTCCCTGGACGGGGTCTTGTACGTCTTCCCCATGTAGATCTTCCCGGATTTGACGGCCACGCAGTCGTCCCCCACGGAGAAGAACACTCCGGCGATCTCCACGTCCTGGCAGGATTCCGGGTCGATCCCGTCGGTGTTGTGGGAATTCTGCGGGGATATGATCTTCAGGTCGTAGAATTTCAGATGATTTGAGAAATAGGGATGGAGGTTCCAGGCCGGCGAATCCTTCACCGTGATGCCCTCCACCACGACGTTGGAGCAGTGGTTCAGGAAGATCATCCTCGGTCTGGCCGGGTCGCCCCGGCGCTTCTCCGCGTCCCACCAGTTGTCAAAGCCCGCGCTGCCGTCCAGAACGCCCTGCCCGCAGATCACCACGTTCTCCACATACATCCCGGTGAGAAGACTGGCGTAGGCGTCCTGCGGGTCGCCCTCCCAGGTACCGGGGAGAAATTCGGACTTCTCGTCCCAGCTCTCGATCCGTCCGGGCAGTACCGGCAGGATGGTCTTATCCGGGATGGCCTTCAGCACCGCGTCCCCGGCGATCTCCAGGGTCATATTGCTTTTGAGGAAGAGGTTGGTGAACCGGAACACTCCGGAGGAGATGAGCACCCGGCTGTTCTCCGGGCAGGACAGGATAGCCGCCTGGATGCACCTGGTGTCGTCGGCGGCCCCGTCTCCCACGGCTCCGAAATCCCGCACGTCCAACGTCACAAACTCATGCTTCGTGCATACCCTGACCGTCTCCGAAAGCTGTCCGTCCCTGCCCACCCGAAGCTCATACGCCGTGTCCGGCTTCAGTCCGTAGACGCTGAATACGGTCCTGTCGGTGGAGGTCAGGCGCTCCCCGTCCAGGTAGATGTCATATTCCCGCGTCTCATAGTCCGCCTCCGGGTCCTCTGTCTGGAGCACAAGGCTCCTGGCTGTCACATCGATCACCGTGCAGGCGATCCGTTTTTCGCTGTCCATCTCATTCTCCTTCAAAGTCATATTCATTCCCCGTTATTTCTCCGCGAAGGAGTTTGGGTCCCTCCCTTCCCGTGTCACATACCGGCGCCGCCGCCCCGGAGGATCCGGGCGTTCATTTGCACCGTCTCGTCCATGTCGATGGCTTCTCCCTTTACGTTCTCAAAGCGGACATGGTCAAAGACGATATCCCTGGCGTTCCGAATAAAGAAT
This sequence comes from uncultured Oscillospiraceae bacterium, assembly GCA_947631845.1. GTDB lineage: Bacteria > Bacillota > Clostridia > Oscillospirales > Oscillospiraceae > RUG626. Next base: position 12,240 of record CANRMY010000016.1, read on the forward strand.
CCGGCGCTTTGCATGTTCTCAAGCCCCTCCATCATGGCGGGCTTCCCCGGCTCTCCCTCCGGATCCATGGTCACGCTCACATGGGAGAGCGTCACGCCCTCCACCCGCACATGGTCGCATTCCTGGAAGCAGATGAGGTTTGGCCGCCCCTTCTCCAGAGGGCGCTTCTCCCGCACCGTTTTCCACCAGGCCGCGCCGTTTCCGTTGAGCACTCCCTCCCCCTTCACCGAGACGTATTCCTCCCGCCAGGCGTACACGCAGTACATACAGTTGGCGGGGTTCTCCGTTCCGGCCAGCTCCGCAAGGGTCTCGTACTCCGCCGGGTCGTCCTTGAATACGATCTCCGCGCCGGAGCCCAGGTACAGGGTGATCCTGCTCCGAAGCCGGATGGAGCGGCTGGGATATTTTCCTGCCGGGACGAAGATCATGCCTCCGCCCGCCGCGTGGGCCCTCTCCACCGCAGCCCGGAACGCCTCCGTCCAGTCCGCGCCCTCATGGGAGAGCGCCGCCAATTCACGGATATTGATGATTCCTTCCACTGGCCGTCCCTCCGTTAAAGCCGATCGTCCCAGGCCTCGGGGTATCCTATATTTTCCAGCGTGTACTCCTCCGCCTCCGCCGCTGTCAGGGTGTGCGCCCAGGGGACGCCCCCGCCGGCGGCGCCGGGGCCGTCATTTTCAAATTCAGCGTAGAAGGTGCCGGTGTGGGCCGCCTCCTTGTTCCAGTCGTTCCACTTCTCCGGGTGTATGTGCTCCCCCAGCCAGGAGCGGAGGATCACCGTTTTGGCGTATTCCCTCCAGGGTCGGCCCAGATACACGCTCCCCGCGGGCACGTCCCCGGTGAACCGGCAGCTCTCGAACACATAGCCGTACCTCTGCCCCTGAGGGGTGGAGGCGGCGGTGGCGTATCCGGGCCGGAGGATGGAATGGACCGTGCAGTTTTTGAAATAGGCCGTGGCGCTGCCAAAGATGAAGTCCACCGTCCCGCAGATGTAGGTGTCAAAATAATACTGTCTCCCGTTGACGCGGGGGGCGTCCTGTGTGGGCCCCCGAAAGCCGTTCTTCTCGATCTCACGGGGGGGCAGCGGCCCGGTGAACAGCGTATCCTGGGCCCCTATGAGCCGGCACCGCTCCACCACGATGTTGTCCCCCTCCGCGTAGAGGGCGATGCACTGTCCGCTGCCCTCCCTGGGCCCGGCGGAATTCTCCACAGTCAGATCCCGCAGGCGCACATGGGAGCCGGTAACCAGCAGGGTGTAGCTCCGAAAGGTGCCGCGCTTCTCCCCGTCGGGCATCCGGGCGTTGGCGTAGTCGTCATAGGTGATGACCGTATTCTCCGCGCCCTCGCCCTCAAGAATGATATGGCCCCGCCGGATCTCCGGCTTCTCGTAGTAGGTGCCGGGGCGCACGTGGATCACCGCCGGCCGCTCCGGGCACGTTTCGGCGAAGCGGATCGCGTCCGATATGGTCGTATAGGTACAGTCCCGCCCCACGGTCAGCCGCAGGACGTCCTCTCGCCTGTCTTCGTTCATATTTCCCTCCCTGCCCGATGGGTCACGTCCATATAGATGCGGTATTCCTCCGCGCTGTAGTCGGCCTCCGCCTCCGGCGGTCGGAGCGCCGCCGGCCGCGCGGTGACACGCTTCGCCCGGAGCTCCGGCACAGGTTTTCGCCTCATGCCTTCCACCTCACCCCGGTCTCCCATTTTTTCAACAGCAGATACTGGGCGTAGGCCATGACCGCCGCCCCGGTCCCCTTGTTGTCATCATCGCGCACCGGCTCCGACAGGTAATACTCCGGGCTTCCGTCCCGGCGGCCCTTCTCCGGGCCAAGCCCGGCCACCTGGCACGTCCCCGTCAGCACCAGCCTTCCGTCCCTCTCCACCAGCCGCTCTCGGGTCAGGGTGTCCAGGATCTTCTCCGCGGCGGGGCGGTACTTCTCCATCAGAATAAGCCGGAGCCTGCACGCCTTGAAAATGGACGCCGCCGCCATAGCCGAGCCCGAGGTCTCCAGGTAGTTTCCCGCCAGATCCGGCCGGTCCACCACCTGGTAGAAAAGGCCCGTCTGCTTATCCGCGTAGGCCAGAAGCCCACGAACCGCCTCCTTGTAGATATCCTGAAGCGGTCTCATGCAGTCGTATACCTTGCGGTCCATCTCCTCCACCGTATCCGCCAGAGCCATTAAATACCAGCCGATCCCCCGGAGCCAGAAGCTCCCGGAGCGGCCGGTATCCGGGTTGGCCCAGAAGACGGAGCGGGACTCGTCATACCCGTGGTGATAGAGCCCCGTCTTCGGATCCCGCAGGGCTTGGCGCGCGTTGTAGAACTGATCCAGGATATCGATATACTTGTCCCTCTTGCCGTATTTTGTGTCATACGCCATTCTGAAGGGCTGGGCCATAAAAAGTCCGTCCAGCCACACCTGATTGGGGTAGATCTTCTTGTGCCAGTAGCTGCCCGCCCCGGTCCTGGGCTGACGCTCAAGCTGGTTCAAAAGGCCCTCCACGGCGCGCTGATACCGCGGCTCCCCGGTCTCCTCCAGGGCGAAAAGGAGTATTCTCCCGCCCAATATGTCGTCCAGCTTGAAGTCCTCCGGCCTGTAGGTGCTGATGTCCCCCGCGCCGGACACGTAGTGGTCCGCGTACCGAAGGACCGCCTCCCGAAATTCCTCTTTCCGCGTCGCCCGGTACATCTGGATGGCGCCCAGCAGCAGGCACGCGTCGTCGTAGCTCCATTTGTCGCTCCTGAGTCTGTTCTCATCGGAATAGACCTGCCCGATATACCGTTCCATTTTCTCCTGATCCATAGGTGCGGCTCCTCTCAGCTTGTTAAAAAATCAAATTCGATTTTTTCCGGCGGCATGCGCGTCGGAAAAATACCCCTTTGTCCTTTCCCGTCCGACTCCTCAAGTATATCACAGCCGCGCGGTCAAGCCAAGTGTTTCCTGCCTGTTTTTACTGTCTTTACCGCGATGCCGCCCACATAGTTCTCTTCGTTGTTGCAGCCGATGACATCGGGAAGTGGATCCTCGGTGAGGCGGAGCAGGCAGTTCTCCTTGCAAAACGGTTTGCTTTTTCCCGCCCTTTTTGCCTATTAATATATAGAAAGCGCCGCGCTTCGTCAAGAAAGAATTCTAAAATTCGAAATATTTGCTGTAGGTTTGTCAATGATGCGTTATACAAAAAGGAAACGAAGAAAGCACGTGGATCGGTGACTGCCCGTATAGAGGACGCATGGGGAAATCCTTGCGTTTTTCTGACAGGCCATAATCTTCAAAAGAAAAAGCGCCCTTTTTGCGCCCGACGCCGTGAGGCGGCGGGGCAAAAAAGGGCAAGGGCAAAAAACCAAAACGCGAGAAATAGGCGCGACCTTTGGGAATAAAACAAGACCGGACACACGGTAAATGTGTCCGGCCTTGCATTTGTTTTGTTGGTGGGTGTAGGGGTGCTCGGTTACTGGTTGATGGTCACGTCGTCGTTAAAGGCTCTCTCGGCTACGATGGTGTTCTTGGGGACGGTGACGCTGGTCAGGCTGTTACAGGAACGGAAGGCGCCTCCTTCGATCCGCCGCAGGCTGTCCGGGAAGATTATTTCCGTCAGGCTGGTACAGGCTTCGAAGGCACTTTCTTCTATCGTCTGTAGGCTGTTCGGGAAGATTATTTCCGTCAGTGCGGTACAATGGTGAAAGCCATATCTCGGGACGGTTTCTGTACCCTCGCCAAATTCCACTCTTGCCAGATTTTCGCAGTATGAAAAGGCATTTGAGTAAATTTCTTTCACGCTGCCGGGAATCGTTACGCTGGTCAGGTTATCACAGCCATGGAAGGCTTCTTCTCCAATGGCCGTAACACTGTCGGGGATGGTAATGCTTTTAATGCCGCTGTCAAGAAATGCTCCATCGAAAATCTCGGTTACGGTGTCCGGGATGGTCACGGTGTCCAAGCTCGTGCAGTTAAAGAAAACTCTGGTGTTGAGCACGGTAATGCCCTGCGGGATATTCACGCTGGTCAGGCTGGCGCAACGTTCAAATGCCTGCTCGCCGATTTCCGTTACGCTCTCGGGGATCTCGATGCTGGTCAGGCCCGAACAATCCTGGAAAGTCCACTTCCCGATCTTGGTTAAGGACTTGGGGAGCTTGATACTGGTTATGCTGGCGCAGCCGCCAAAAGCCCCAACAATGGAGGTCACACCTTCTCCCACCACGACCTCTACCTGCTCCAGCGCCTGAATGTCCTCTATCGCGTGACATTCTTTCATCTTGTCGTAGGTTAATTCACCCCCTCCGGTGATAGTCAGAACGCCGTCCTCGTAGGTGGTGGTGAACACACCGTCCTCCACCGCCGGCGCTGTTTCCGCGGGCTGGGTTTCAGCGGGCTGGGTTTCCTCTGGTTCTGTCTCCGCAGGTTGAGTTTCTTCTGATTCCGTCTCCGTGGATTTGGTTTCCGCCGGTTCCGTTTCTTCCGGCTGGGTGCTCTCCGGCTCGGTGGTTTGCTGGCCGCTGCTGGTGCTTTCGGCGGGCGGTTCCGTGCTGTTGCTGCCGGTCTGTCCGCCGCCGCAGGCGGCCAGCGACAAGGCCAGCGCGGCGCAAAGCAAAACAGATAAAGCGCGTTTTCTCATGGGTTTATGTGTCCTCCTTTTGATCTGCCGCTCTTGGCGGCAATTTTGCTGTGCTCGACGGTTCCCGCCGGGGGCGGGATTGCTCCCGCCCCTTTTGGGTTCCGGCGAGACAACAAAGGCGGCGCAGGATATGCCCCTGCACCGCCAAAAGGACACACAAACCCATCTACTTCCCCCTTGTAAAAATTCACAAGGGCGGGTATAATGAGAGTGGCGCTGATTTCAGCTGTGTGGGAGGTCGCGTCTCCTGCATAGGGGCGTAGGGTGGTGCAAACACCCTGCGCCCTGCCTTTTATTGTCTCACGGCTTTATTATACATTCCGCCGCCCTCTATTTCAAGGGCTTTTTGCCAAAATGTTGCCTCACCTGTCGATACAGGACGAAATAAAGGGCATGGATTGAAGATGATTCAAAAATTTCTGCACAGCGCAAAGGGCGGCCGCGCGGTCGCCCTTCTTCTCGTTTTATTCGCTTTCAATGATTCCAAACCAGCGGAACGCCTCGCGGATGGCGTTTGCTTTCTCCGGGGTAAGCTCTGCGGCATAGGGCCCGTGGGCTCCTTTTGGGCCCTTATTCTGGACTTTCGCAAGCCCACAGAGGTCTTTTGTCCACGAAATAGCAAGGTTGCTGACGTGCAGGCCGTAGTGCTTCTTGACCCAAGCCCGGATATCCTTGTATGTGGCGCGTTTGGTCTGTAAATGCGTTTCGGCCTCATAGTCGTCTATGGCGACTATGAGGCCGAACACGTTGCGGTATACGGCAAAACGGCCATTGGTCATGGTGTTCGTATACCTATTGGATGGTGGACCTGAAGGGACTCGAACCCTCGACCTCTCGGATGCGAACCGAACGCTCTCCCAGACTGAGCTACAGGCCCAGATAAGCTGTTTTTCCAAACAGCTTATCTATTATATCACATTTTCCTGATTTGTAAAGAGTTTTATTTCAATTCTCCCAGGTAATTTTTGCGGAGAAGAGGGGGCGGCGATGGGGCGTGTGATTTTGATTGACAAAAATCATGGCCTATGATATAATTATCGCGAAAATTGAATACTGTCGGGACCGCGGTTTGAAAGGTTGTATACTGAATAGATCAAACGGGGAAGCCGGTTCGAATCCGGCGCAACTGCCATTACTGTAACTGACATGCCCCTAAAAAAGGGGTGTGTCTCAAGTCAGAATACCGGCCCGGTTCTTTATCGCGATGCTTTCTGGGTATAGAGGAGTGCAGCGTTTGCCTTTGCTTGATTGGCAAGGGAGCGGTGCGCTCTTTTTGCTTTTTTTGGCAAGGGTCAGGTTGCTGCACATTTTTTGCGTTGAGCGGAGAATGTGCTTTTTTCTTGCCCCGGAGGCCGCGTGAGAAAAATAGACCTTTTAAGGAGAATCACTATGAAAAGAAAAGTCCTATCCCTTCTGCTGGCCGCCATCATGCTCCTGTCGGTCCTTGCCGCCTGCGGCAAACCGGTCGACGGAGATCAGGACACCGAGCCCCCCGCGACGGACGGCGAACAGGACAAGGAGACCGAAGGAACAGAAAACGGCGGCACAAGTCTGCCCTCTGAGGAAAACTACGACGGAAAGCTGGTTTTTGACCGGTCCATGGAGCTTTCCTACGCCAAATGCTTCTCTGTGGACTACTACAAGGGCGGCTACAAGCTGGCGGCCACCTCCGACGGCACGAAAATACTCATCGTCCCGGAGGGCATGAGCGTCCCGGCTGACGCCCCGGAGGGCGCCATCATACTTCAGCAGCCTGTGAACAACATCATGGTTGCTTCCACGCCCGTGACCTCCCTCATCAACGCCATTGGCGCGCTGGACGCCATCTCCCTCACCACCTACGACGCCGACTCCTGGTATATCGGCCAGGTGAAGAGCGCCATTGAAAACGGCTCCCTCACCTACGTGGGCGAATACAAGGCCCCGGACTACGAGAAGATCACCGCCGCTGGTACCACCTTGGCGGTTTATTCCGCCATGCTCACCGAGGACGTGGCCGCTCAGCTGGACGCTCTGGGGGTGGACGTGCTCCTGGACCGGTCCGCCGACGAGGACCACCCCCTGGCCCGCGTGGAGTGGGCCAAGCTCTACGGAGCCATATTTGACCGGGAGGCCGAGGCCGAGGCGCTGTTCAACGCCCAGGCCGCCTACATCGACGAGATCTCCAAAGCGGAAAACACGGACAAGACCGTGGCCATCATCTACATCACCTCCAAGGGCGCTCTCTATGCCCGCAACGCCGACGATTACATGGCAAAAATGATTGACCTGGCCGGCGGAAAATACGCCCTCCCCGACGTGGGCGTGGGCGAGTCCGGCACTGTGAACATGGAGTTTGAGGCCTTTTACGACAAAGCGAAGGACGCCGACTACATCATCTATGTCTGGTCCCTGGGGGGCAAGCCCGAAACGCTGGCGGACTTTCTGGACAGGGCGGACATCCTCTCCGAGATGAAGGCCGTCAAGGAGGGCAATGTCTGGTGCACCACCCCGGACTTCTTCCAGATCCAGGACACCATCGGCAGTATGGTCAACGACATCCACCTGATGCTTGAGGCGGATGAAAGCACCGACGCTCTCACCTATCTCAGGCGGCTCAAATGAAGGCGAACGGCAAGCTCGGTACCGCCCGTACCTGCGCGGTATTCATCTCCCTGTCCGCTCTTTTTGTCCTGGCCGTCCTATGGAGCATAAACTCCGGCAGTGTGCGCATACCGGTCAGGGAGATCTGGCGCATCCTCTTTCACCGGGGAGCCATTGAGCGGGGGGAGCTGGCGGCGGACACCTCGGCCTTCAACATCATCTGGAAAATACGCCTTCCCCGGCTTCTGCTGGCGGCGGTGCTGGGAGGAGCCCTATCCCTTTCAGGGTTCCTCCTCCAGACCTTCTTCCGCAACCCCATCGCCGGTCCCTTTGTCCTGGGCATCTCCTCCGGCGCCAAGATGTTCCTGGCCATCGTCACCATCGCCCTGAGCGCCTGGATGCCCTCGATCCCCGTGGCGGTGACGGTGGCGGCGGCCTTTTTAGGCTCCATGCTCTCCATGATGTTCGCGCTCCTCTTTGGCGGCAGGATGAGGAATATGTCCATGCTGCTGGTCATCGGTATCATGATCGGCTACATATGCTCCGCGGTCACGGACTTTCTCATCAACTTCGCCAGGGAGGCGGACATTGTGAATCTGACCCACTGGTCCATGGGCAGCTTCTCCGCCGCCTCCTGGCGGGACGTGAAGCTCTCCGCCCTCATCGTCCTGCCTACGGTCTTTTGCGTGTTCCTCCTTTCAAAGCCCATATCGGCCTACGCCCTGGGCGAGGGGTACGCCCAGAGCCTGGGGGTCCACGTGAGGCGCTTTCGGGTGCTTCTGATCCTCCTCTCCAGCGTCCTCTCGGCCTGCGTCACCGCCTTCGCGGGCCCCATCTCCTTCGTTGGCATCGCCGTGCCGCACATATGCAGGGTACTTCTCAAGTCGTCAAAGCCAATTTTCATGATCCCCGTGTCCTTTTTGTGCGGCGCAGTCTTCTGTATGGGCTGCGATCTTATCGCAAGGACCGTCTTCTCCCCCACCGAGCTGGCCGTCGGGACGGTGACCAGCGCCATCGGCGCCCCCATCGTCATCTGGCTCATGGTCTCCCGCCGGCGGGACGAAACGCAGTAGTGAGGGTAAACATGGACAGATCCTATTTTGAACTGCGCGGCCTCTCCGTGGGCTACGGGGGCCGGCCTATCCTGTCTGACGTCTCCCTGGACATACGCCGGGGGGAGATCGTGACCCTTGTGGGGCCCAACGGGTCGGGAAAATCCACCCTTCTCAAGACCGTCACCCGCCGTCTGCCGGCACTTTCCGGAAAGATCTTTCTGGACGGGGAGGCGCTGGACGCCATAGAGGCCAAAAGGCTGGCCTCAAAAATGGCGGTCGTCCTGACGGACCGCGTCCGCCCCGAGCTTATGACCTGCTTTGACGTGGCGGCGGCGGGGCGGTACCCCTACACCGGAAGCTTCGGCCTGCTCACAAAACGGGACCGGGAGATCGTGGACGCCGCCCTGGCCCAGGTCAACGCCTCTGACATAGCCGGGCGCGATTTTACCTCGGTCAGCGACGGACAGCGCCAGCGCGTCCTTCTGGCCCGGGCCATCGCCCAGGAGCCGGAGATGATCGTTCTGGATGAGCCCACGTCCTTTTTGGATATACGGCACAAGATCGAGCTTCTTGAGATCCTGAGGGCCATGTCCAAGTCGGACGGTGTCACCATTCTCATGAGTCTCCACGAGATCGACCTGGCCTCCAAGGTCTCGGATCAGATCGTCTGCGTCAGCTGCGGCGGCGTCAGCGCCGGGGGCAGGCCGGAGGAGGTGTTCTCCGATGAGAGTGTCCGGCGGCTCTACGGCTTGGAGCGCGGCTTCTACAACGCCGCCCTGGGGAGCGTGGAGCTGGCGAGGCCCGCCGGCACGGCCCGCGTGTTCGTGGTGGGCGGCGCCGGGTACGGCACCCCCTTTTACCGGGCGCTTCAAAAGGCGGGCGTCCCCTTCTACGCCGGGATCCTCTTTGAAAACGATGTGGAGCTGGCCGTGGCCGCCCCCCTGGCCGCCTCGGTCATTACGGCCCCGGCCTTCGATCCCGCGGCCTCCTCCAGGCTATCCGAGGCCCAGGTCCTCATGGACGGCTGTGATACGGTAATCGACGCGGGCTGTCCCGCAAACGGGATAAACAGCGCAAACGCGCGGCTCCTGGCCTACGCCCGGTCCCGCGGCAAGCGGGTCCTGAGCGGGCCGCCGGCATGGAAGGAGGCGATTTTATGAGGTGTCCCCGCGTGCTGATTGCCGGTACCTCCAGCGGCTGTGGGAAGACCACGGCTGTCTGCGCGCTTTTCTCGATCCTGAAGCGCCGCGGCGTCCACGCCTCGGCCCTGAAATGCGGGCCGGATTACATCGATCCCCTGTTCCACCGGGCGGTCCTGGGCGTGCCGTCCGCCAACCTGGACCCCTTCTTTTGCTCCGGCGAACTCCTTCGGTCCACCCTGGCCGCCCACGCGGGCGCTGTCACGGTCATCGAGGGCGTGATGGGCTATTACGACGGCACAGGCGATAAAGGCACGGACAACAGCACCTGCACCGTGGCCCGCGCCACCGGATCCCCGGTCATCTTGGTGGTCAACGCCCGCGGCGCGTCCGCGTCGGCCGTTGCCGTGCTGGACGGCTTTCTGGGATTTGAGCCGGACAGCAATATACGCGGCGTACTGTTCAACGGCGTGACCGGCGGCGCCTACGAGACGTTGAAGGCCCTCTGCCGGAGGCGGTACGGGGATGCCGTCCGCTCTCTCGGCTATCTCCCGAAGCTCCCGGAGGATTGCCTTTTCGGCTCGCGCCATCTGGGACTTGTCACCCCGGAGGACCTGCCTGACGCCGCCGGAAGGCTGGAAAGGCTGGGGATTCTCTGTGAGGGGACATTGGACGTGGAGGGCATCCTGGCCCTGGCGGACACCGCGCCGGAGCTCATGTTTGAAGCTCCGTCCCTGCCCGCGCTCCCGCCCGTCACCGTGGCTGTGGCTCAAGACGCGGCCTTTTGCTTTGTCTATGAGGACACCCTGGCGCTCCTGAAGGCCCTGGGGGCGCGCGTCGTGACCTTCTCCCCCCTGGCGGACGAGGCGGTGCCGGAGGCGGCGGATGGGCTGTACCTCCCCGGAGGCTACCCGGAGCTTCACGCCGGCGCTCTCGCACAAAACCGCCGGGCCGCTGGGAGCGTCCGGGCCGCCGTCCTCAAGGGGATGCCAACCATCGCCGAGTGCGGAGGGTTTCAGTATCTGGGGAAAAGTCTGGACGGGCATCGGATGTGCGGCGTCCTCCCCCATGAGAGCTTCCACACGGGCCATCTCGTCCGCTTCGGCTATGTGACCCTGACGGCCAAAAAACCGGGGCTCTTTGGCGCCGGGGGTCTTTCCCTCCCCGGCCATGAATTTCACTACTACGACAGCACCGCAAACGGCGGCGGCTTTACGGCCCGAAAAATAAGCGGCAGGAGCTGGGACTGCGCCGTGTACACGGACACCCTGTACGCCGGATACCCGCACCTGTATCTGCCCGCCTGTGTCCCGGCGGCGGAGAGCTTTCTGAGAAAATGCGCTGAGTTTAAGGAGAAAGAAGATGCTGATAACCGATCCCACGGCCATTGAGGCCAAAAGCATGGAGATCATCGAATCGGAGCTCCACGCCGATCTGCCCGATGAGGTCAAACCCATCGTCAAGCGTGTCATCCACTGCACCGCCGATTTTGACTACGCCGAAAATCTGGTGTTCTCCCCCGGCGCGGTGGAGCGGGGCCTCAAGGCGCTCAAAGCGGGCTGTGCCATCGTCACGGACACGCAAATGGCAAAGGCCGGGATAAACAAGGCCGCCGTCGGAAAGCTGGGCTGTGAGGTCCTCTGCTTCATGTCCGACCCGGACGTGGCGGAGGAGGCAAAGCGCCGGGGCTGTACCCGGGCCGCGGTGTCCATGGAGCGGGCCGCCGGGCTTGACAGGCCCACGGTCTTCGCCCTGGGCAACGCGCCCACCGCGCTTTTGGAGCTCCGGCGGCTCATGGACGCGGGCGCTGTCTCGCCGGAGCTGGTCATCGGCGTGCCTGTGGGCTTTGTGAACATTCTGGAGGCCAAGGAGGCCATCCTGACCTCCGGCGCGCCCCACATCGTGGCCCGGGGCCGGAAGGGCGGCTCCAACGTGGCGGCGGCCATCGTCAACGCCCTGATGTATAGGCTGACGCGATGAGGATGGACAGCTTTATCACAAAGGACGGCAAGAGGCTCCGCCGGGGCTTTACCACCGGCACCTGCGCCGCGGCGGCGTCCAAGGCCGCCGCTGTCATGCTTTTGACCGGCCGGGAGCTTCACAGCGTCTGCCTTGTGACGCCGGCGGGGATCGGCCTCGATCTGCCGCTGGAGAATGTGGAGCGCGGAGACGGCTTTGCCTCCTGCGCCGTTCGGAAGGACAGCGGCGACGACCCGGACGTGACCAACGGCCTTCTCGTCTATGCCAGAGTGGAAAAAACCGCCGCCCCCGGCATCATTTTGGAGGGCGGTGCCGGTATCGGCCGGGTCACAAAGCCGGGGCTGGACCAAGGGGTGGGCGAGGCCGCCATCAATTCCACGCCCCGCCGTATGATAACGGCGGCGCTTCGGGAGGTGTGCGAGAACGCGGGGTATCCGGGCGGGCTCCATATGGTGCTGTCCGCTCCCGGAGGGGAGGAGATTGCAAAACGGACCTTCAATCCCCGTCTTGGTATCGTAGGCGGTATCTCCATTCTCGGCACCACGGGGATCGTGGAGCCCATGAGCGATGAGGCGGTGGTGGAGACCGTCCGGGCGGAGCTCAGTACCCGCCGGGCCGCCGGCCGTGACTACGTCCTCCTTGTGCCCGGGAACTTCGGCTCAGCGTTTGTGAAGGACACCCTCGGCTTCGATCCGGAGGACGCTGTCACGGTGTCGAATTTCATCGGGGACGCCTTCTCCCTGGCCGATGAGCTTGGCTTTCGCGGGGCGCTCCTGGTGGGCCATATCGGCAAGACGGTGAAGCTGGCGGCGGGGCTTTTCAACACCCACTCCCGCTATGGCGACGGCCGCGCCGAGATCTTCGCCGCCCACGCCGCCGCCTGCGGGGCGGACCCGGAGACGGCGCGTCGGCTCCTGGAAAGCGCCTCCACCGACGATATGCTGGACATCGTGGACGGGGCCGGGATACGCTCAGCCGTAATGGACAGCATCATGGGCCGCGTAAACAGTCAGCTGATGGCACGTCCCCTGAGCTTAAAGCGCGGTGTTATGGCTTTTTCAAAAAAATATGGGCTTCTCGGCAATACTGATGACTGCATGGAGCTTCTTCGGCTTTTGAGGGATGGAAAATAATGGTACACATCGTAGGCGCCGGGTGCGGTGCGGCGGTATCCTCGGAATACGCGCTGCCGGAAGCTCTCCCAGCGGGGCGCGTCCTGGCCGGGACGGGCAAGGCCGGAATTATGATGGAGCTTACCGTTGTGGGCATGGGGCCGGGAAGCCTTGACCGGATGGACGCCGCCGTGTTTATCGGGAACTCCTCTACAAAGGTTATCGGCGGCAGAATGATCACACCCAGGGGGTATAAGCTGTGAAGGAACGGATTTGTATTTTTGCCGGTACCACCGAGGGGCGCGTCCTGGCCGCGGAGCTTCGGGGGACTTACGCCATCACCGTCTGCGTTGCCACGGATTACGGACGTGAGACGCTGGGGGAGACGGACGGTCTCGATGTGCGGGTGGGCCGGATGGGTGCCATAGAGATGGAGGCATTTTTCCGAAAAAACGCCTTTTCCCGTGTGATCGACGCCACGCACCCCTATGCCGTGGAGGCCTCCGCCAACATACGCTCCGCCTGTGAACGCGTCGGGACGCCGCTTTTGCGTGTCCTGCGGGAAAACGAGGCCGCCTCCGACGCGGTCTATGTGGACTCGGCCCGGAAGGCCGCGGAAGTTCTGGCTGAGAGGGAGGGCAATATTCTGCTCACTACCGGTGCCAAGGAGCTGGACGCCTTTGCCGGTCTTGACATGTCCAAGGTCTGGGCCCGTGTGCTTCCCCTGGAGCCGTCGCTGAAGGCCTGCGAAGCCCTCGGCATCGCCCCCGGACACATCATCGCCATGCAGGGGCCCTTCTCCCGGGAGCTCAACGAGGCCACGCTCCGGCAAATAGGCGCGAAGTGGCTGGTGACCAAGTCCGCCGGAGCGGCGGGCGGCTTTACGGAGAAGATCGACGCCGCCCGGGCCGTGGGGGCGGCGTCGATCGTCATCGGGCGGCCCCCGGAGGCGGAGGGCGTGACCGTGGAGGAGGCTTTGAACGCGCTTCTTCCGCCCGCGAAGGCCATCCGTCTGATCGGTATCGGACCCGGCGGAGCAGGGCTTCTGACCCGGGAGGCGCGGGAGGCGCTGGACGAGTGCGACGCGGTGATCGGGGCCGGACCGGTGCTGGAGGCGGTGGAGACAAAAAAGCCCAAGTTTTCCGCCTTCCGGCCGGAGGAGGTGCTGGCTGTGCTGAAAAGCCACGGCTTTCGCCGCCCCGTGGCGGTCCTGCGGGGGGACGTGGGCTTTTTCAGCGGAGCCGGTAAGCTCAGGGAGTCCCTGTCGGACTACACGGTGACCCTTCTCCCCGGTATCGCCTCCCCCGTCTATTTCGCCGCCAAGCTGGGCCTCCCCTGGGACAACGTGAAGCTTCTGAGCCTCCACGGCCGCAAGGCCGGGATCGTCCGGGCCGTGGACGAAAACCGCCGGGTCATGGCCCTGACAGGCGGGGATAACACCGTCGCCGCCGTCTGCCGCAAGCTCACCGCATACGGATTCGGCGGCCTTGCCGTTACCGTCGGCGAAAGGCTGTCCTATCCCGATGAGCGCGTGACACACGGCACGGCCTCGGAGCTGTCCGGACAGCGCTTTGACGGCCTGTCCATCATGCTTATTGAAAATCCCGACGCCCTCCGCCGTGTCCGCCGGGGTATCCCGGACGGGGAATTTATTCGCGGCGACGTACCCATGACCAAAGCCGAGGTCAGGGGCGTCTGCCTGTCCGCGCTGTCGCCGGACCGTGACAGCGTTATCTGGGACATCGGGGCCGGGACGGGCTCCGTATCCGTGGAGTGCGCGCTCTCCGCCCCGGAGGGCCAGGTGTGCGCCGTGGAAAAATCGCCGGAGGCATGTGCGCTCACAAGGCAAAACGCCGTCCGGTTCCGGGCGGACAACATAGATGTGATCAAGGGGGCCGCCCCGGAGGCGCTGGAGGCGCTTCCCGCTCCCACCCACGTTTTTATCGGCGGCAGCGCCGGCAATTTGGAGGAGATCATCGCCGCCATCCTCCATAAAAATCCCGCCGCCCGCATCGTCGCCACGGCGGTCACTCTGGAGACCCAGGCGGAGCTTATCTCCTGCGCCCGAAAATTCGGCTTTTCGCTGGTCGAGGCCGTCTCCGTCAGCGTCAGCCGGTCCGCAAAAGCGGGACGGTATCACCTGATGACGGCCCAAAATCCCGTGACGGTTTTCACCATGCAGGGGGCCGGAGAACATGTGTAAGCTTTTGATTTTCGATACCGCCGCGCTGGCGCTGGGCTTTATCCTGGACTTTTTCATCGGCGACCCCCACGCCCTGCCCCACCCGGTGGTGGGGATCGGGCGGCTCATTTCCGCCTGTGAAAAGGAGCTCCGGCGGGGCGGCAGGGGCGATATATGCCGCGGGGCCATCACTGTGGCGATCGTTGCGGGGCTCTCCACGCTTCTGCCGGTCCTTGTGCTGATCCTGTCCTGGAGGATCGATCCGATCCTCTACCTGGTCCTTGAAAGCGTCATGTGCTTCCAGCTGGTGGCGGCCCGGGATCTTGTCCGGGAGAGCCGCCGGGTGGAGACGGCTCTTGAGCGGGACGACGTGGAGGCCGCCCGTCGGGCCGTATCCATGATCGTTGGCCGGGACACGGACGCGCTGGATAAAGCCGGCATATGCCGCGCGGCGGTGGAGACGGTGGCGGAGAACGCCTCCGACGGGGTCATCGCGCCGCTTCTCTGGATGGGCCTTTTCGGCGCGGCCGGGGGCTTTTTCTACAAGGCCGTAAATACCATGGACTCCATGATCGGCTATAAAAATGAAAAATACCTTTTCTACGGCCGGGCCGCCGCCAAGACCGACGACGCGGTGAACTTTATCCCCTCGCGTCTGGCGGCCCTGCTGATGATCCTCGTCTGCCCGCTTTTGGGGCTGGACGCCGGGGGCGCCCGGCGGATCTTCCGGCGGGACAGGCTGAGGCACGAAAGTCCCAACTCCGCCCAGACCGAGTCCGTCTGCGCCGGGGCCCTGGGCGTGGAGCTGGGCGGGGACGCCGTTTACGGCGGCGTCCTTCACAGGAAGGACACTCTCGGCGATCCCGTCCGCCCCATCGAGCCTGAGGACATCGCCAGGGCCGGAAGGCTGATGTACGCCGCCTCCGGCGCCGCTCTCCTTCTGATCGTACTTCTGAGAATCGCGGTGATCGTATGTATCTGACAAAACCCAATAACCACGGCGGCGACGTGTACGGCAGTAAGCCCCTCATCGACTTCTCCGCCAGCCTGAACCCCCTGGGAATGCCCGAGGCCGTGCGCCGGGCGCTCATAGCGTCCGTGGACGGCTGTATCCACTACCCGGATCCCTACTGCCGGGCCTTGCGGGACGCCATTGGGAGAGCCGAGGGCGTCCCGGTGGAGCATATTCTCTGCGGGGCGGGGGCGTCGGAGCTTCTCTACCAGTACGCCGCCGCGCTCCCGGAGAAAAAGCCGGGCCTCATCGTGGCCCCGGCCTTCTCGGAATATGCCGCCGCCCTTCAGGCGGCCGGACACGGCGTTGAAGTTTTCACGCTGAAGGCCCAGAACGGCTTTCGCCTGACCCGCGACATTCTGTCTCTGGACCTCTCCAAATACGCCGCCGTCTTTGTCTGCTCCCCGGCCAATCCCACCGGGATCACCGTGGAGCCGGAGGTTTTGGAGGGGATCGCCAAAACGGGCATCCGGCTGCTGCTGGATCTCAGCTTCCTGGGCCTCACCGCAAGGCCGGCACTTTACGATGTCCCCGCCCTGCTGGCCCGGTTTCCCCATGCGGCCGTTCTGCGCTCCCCCACCAAGAGCTTCGCCATCCCCGGCGTGCGGCTGGGGTATCTGCTGTGCGCCGACACCGCCCTCACGGAGCGCATGACGGAGCTTACGCAGTGCTGGAACGTGTCCGTCCCGGCCCAGGCGGCGGGCGCGGCGGCCATGGCGTGCGGAGACTTTCTCCGCCGGTCCGCCGAGATCATCGGGGCAGAGCGTGAGCGCCTTTCCCGGGAATACGCCGCCCTGGGCCTTACGGTGGTCCCGGGGGAGGCCAATTTCCTGCTCCTGTACGCGGAGAAGGAGTTGGCGGTCCCTCTGGCGAAAAGGGGCTACGCCATCCGGGACTGCGCGGACTTTGTGGGGTTGGGCCGGGGATATTACCGGGTGGCCGTCCGGACAAGGGCGGAAAACGACCGGCTTCTGGGCGCTGTGCGGGAGGTGCTGGGATGAAAAAAGCGAAGCCCATCATGATACAGGGCACCATGTCCAGCGCCGGAAAGAGCCTCCTGTGCGCCGCCCTCTGCCGGATCTTTCATCAGGACGGGTACTCCGTGGCGCCTTTCAAGTCCCAGAACATGGCCCTCAACTCCTATATCACCGACGAGGGGCTGGAAATGGGCCGGGCCCAGGTGGTCCAGGCCCAGGCCGCCGGCATCGCCCCCTCGGTGCTCATGAATCCCATCCTTTTAAAGCCCACCACCGACGTGGGCTCCCAGGTCATCGTCAACGGGGAGGTCCGGGGCAACATGCGGGCCGTGGACTACTTTAAGTACAAGAAACAGCTTATCCCCGATATTATGCGCGCCTATGACGCCCTGGCCGGGGAAAACAACATCATCGTTATCGAGGGAGCCGGCAGTCCGGCGGAGATCAACCTCAAGGCGGACGACATCGTGAACATGGGCATGGCCCGAATGGCCTCCTCACCGGTCCTTCTGGTGGGGGACATCGACCGGGGCGGCGTGTTCGCCCAGCTTTACGGCACGGCGGCCCTTTTAGAGCCTGAGGAACGGCGTATGGTGAAGGCCACGGTCATCAACAAATTCCGGGGCGACGCCTCCATCCTGGCCCCGGGCCTTGACCAGCTTTTTGACCTGGTCAAGATCCCCTGCGCCGGGGTGGTGCCCTACATGCAGGTAGATATTGACGACGAGGACAGCCTCTCCCAGCGCCTGACGGCCGGGGCGCGGCGGGAGATCGACGTGGCGGTCCTCTCCCTGCCCCGGATCTCCAACTTCACGGACCTGTCCCCCTTCTCCCGGTTTTCCGGCGTATCCGTGCGGTATGTCAAGCGCGTCCCGGACATGGGCGACCCGGATATGATCGTCATTCCCGGCACCAAGAGCACCATGTCTGACCTGAAATGGATGCGTCAAAACGGCCTGGAGGCCCTGATCCTCAAAGCCGCCGGCAGGGGTACGCCCATCTTCGGCATCTGCGGGGGCCTCCAGATGCTGGGCCGGACCCTCTCCGACCCGGACTGTGCCGAGGGCGGCGGACATATGGAGGGCATGGGCCTCCTGCCCATAGACACGGTCTTTTCCAAAGAAAAGACACGGCTTCAGACCTCCGGCGTTTTTTCCGGCCTGGAGGGCGGCTTTTCAGGGCTCAACGGCCTCTCCTTCACCGGGTACGAGATCCACATGGGCCAAAGCGGCTTTTCCGCGCCCGTCATGCAGGCGGGAGAGGTATACGGCAGCTACATCCACGGGCTCTTTGACGCAAACGGCGTGGCCGAGGCGGTGATCTCCGTCCTCTACCGGCGGCGGGGGCTGACCTTCTCGCCCAACGGAGCCTTTGACGAACACGCCTACCGGGAGAGCCAGTACGACAAGCTGGCCAGAACGGTGCGGGAGGCCCTGGACATGAAGCTCATTTACAAGATTTTGGAGGAGGGCGTATGATCCATATCTATTACGGCGACGGAAAGGGCAAGACCACGGCGGCCTGCGGGCTGGCGCTCCGTATGGCCGGACACGGGAAACGCGTGCTTTTCGCCCAATTCTTCAAGGACGGCTCCTCCGGCGAGATCGCCGCCATGTCCGCGCTCCCGAACATTGTGACCCGCTGTCCGCCGATCCATTATGGCAGATACAAGACGCTCACGGACGCGCAGCGCGCGCAAATCAGCGAATGCTATCGCGCGTATCTGACAGAGCTTATCCGGGACTCCGAAAATTTTGACCTCGTCGTTCTTGACGAGCTTATATCCGCCTACAGCTACAGCTGTATTGACCGGCGCGAGCTCACAGATTTTCTCCGGGTCCAGGGCAGCCGCCGGGAGCTCGTTCTGACGGGCCGCGCCCCCGCCCCGGAGCTTCTGGCGCTGGCCGATTACGCCACCGAGATGCGCAAGGAGAAGCACCCCTTCGACAACGGGACCGCCGCCAGGGCCGGCGTGGAATACTGACAGGCAGAAAAAGAAGGTGACTTTGCGCCACCTCAGCTTGTCAAAAAACTCGAATTCGCTATTTTTCCCGGCGGCATGTACGTCGGAAAAAATCCCTTTTGTCGCCCAAGTGTGCGCTCTGCGTGCGCGCAGGGCGACAGCAGGGTAATTTTCTCTGAATTTCGCAAAATTCAGAGAAAATTACCCGCACGTTCCCCTTGTCGGAAAAAGCCTGTCAGGGCTTTTTCCGACAGTCTCAAAAGAAGGCGGCTTTGCGTCACCTTCTTTTTTAAATCTTCCTATAGGTTTTCTCCCATGTGTCGATGACATACCCTCTCCCCGGCTCCGGCTGCCACTGGTAGCGGTTTTTACCCTCCCACGGGAAGACGGACTCCATGAAAGCGGCGATGACGCCGCCGTGGGTGAATACGGCGGCGGGGCGGCCGTCGCAGACGATGCGTTCAAAGGCCGCCAGGACCCGGCGCTTCATCTGCTCGCCGCTCTCGCCGCCCGGCGGCACGTTGGCCTCGTTGTCGCCGGCGATCCAGGCAAGGTACTCCGGGTCGTTTTTCAGCTCCCCGTAGGCGCGCATCTCGAAGCGCCCGAAGTCCACCTCCCGCAGGTCCGGCTCCACCTCAAAGGGAACAGCGCCGTAGAGCTCCCGCAGCGTCTCCTCACACCGCCGGGCTCCGCTGGTGATGACCCTCATGCCGTCAAGGGCCGGGAGTACGCCCGAAGCGCGCAGGGCCCGCAGCTCCCGCCGCCCGTTCTCCGAGAGAGGCAGGTCGGTGCTGCCGCAGTACAGGCGCCGCTCGTTGGCCGCTGTCAGGCCGTGGCGAAACAGGATCAGCTTCATTTCAGCCTCTGGGGCAGGCCGCAAAACATCCGGGTGACGGTGTCCGCCCTCCCGGCCAGATACGCGCACAGCCTGCCCGTCGCCTCCCTCCAGGCGCGGTTTTCCGCCCCCAGGGGGACGACGCCGCAGAAAATATCCGCGCAGATGAGCACGCTCTCCCGCCACTCGTCCTCGCGGGCCCGGAAGCTCTCCACCGGGTCCACGCCGTTGCGGACGCACCAAAAGGTATATTCCTCCAGCGCGTCGATACACCGGGCGGAAAAGTCGATGGCCCCGTCCTCACGGCAGGTGAAGATGCCGGCCTCGTCAAGTCCGTAAAGGCGCTTCGCGTATTCGCTTTTTCCCTGATACGCCCCGCCGATGATCAAATCCATATCCATCCCCCTCACAGGAGCGCGTAAACGGCGATACCGCAGACCTCGGCGAAGGTCAGCGCGTAGCCGGATACGTCCCCGGAAAAGCCGTCCAACGACCTGTACGCCCTCCACGCATGATGGCAATACCCCAAGAGCACGGCCAGCGCCGGGAAGCCAGCCTTGCCGCGAAATACAAACCCCGCCGCCAGCTCCAGGGCCAAAAGGACGCCGAGCGTCACCGCGTGGGCCTTTTTCACGCCGCGCCTGTAGGCGCCGGCATATTCGCTGACCGCCATGGGCCGCAGAACAGTCACGGCCAGGGACGCCGCCGTGCGGGAGACCGTGGGGATGATGAGCAGCGCCCAGAGTTCCGCGTCCTCCCCCGCCGAGGCCAAAAGGGCAAACTGGGTCAAAATAAGCAGGTTCCCCGCCAGCACCGCGAAGGAGCCCACGTTGGGATCCTTCAATATCTTACGCCGCTGGTCCAGATCCCGATACGATCTCACGGCATCGGTCACGTCCAGGTACCCGTCCATATGGATCCCGCCGGTGATCAGAAACGGGAAGGCGCAGAGCGCGATCCCCGCCACAAGGTTAGGCAGTTCCAGAAGCCGCGCAAGATACGCCAAAAGCGTCCAAAGCCCGCCGACGATCAGTCCCACCACCGGCAGAAACAGCGTCATAAGCGGTCTTGCGTCCTCATCCCAGACCCTGGCCGGGACAGGTATGACGGTAAACATGGCAAGGCTCATCAAAAACGCCCGAAAAAGCCTCTTCATTCCTCCCACGCCCCCTTGTGGACAATAAAGTGACCGGCGCACATCTCCAAAACCGTGTCGCAGACACGGGCCAGCGCCCGGTCGATCCCGGCCAGGTCCGCCCGGTATTTCTCCGTAAAGGCATCGTACCGTATGGAGTCGGAGTAGATATAGTCCGACACGAACACCGCGTTGCCGGCGCACTTTGCCACCCGGAGGAGCCCGTCAACGCACCGCGTCAAAGCGTCCGGGTCGGCGTCCCCGTTATGGCTGTCGGGGTACATCTCATTTAAGAGAAGGGCGGTGACGCTGTCCACAAGGAACGTGCCGCCGGGATCGGCCAGCTCAAGGCAGCGCCCGATGTCCCTGGCCAGTTCCAGCGTCTCAAAGCCCATCCCCGCCCGGCCGGCGATATGCCGGGCGATCCGGGCCCGGTCCTCCCCGTCATACGGGATCATGGTGGCCACGTAGTACAGGGGCCCTCCGCCGCCGAGCCTCACCGCGGCCCGCTGGGCCAGAGCGGACTTGCCGTTTTTACAGCCGCCGGAGATAAAAACCGTCATTTTCCCGCCTCCATCTCCCGGACGGGCTCCAGATACTTATCGTCGATCCCGGCCTCCTGAAAGGTAGCCATATCCCCCATGACGGCCGAGGCGGCGTCCAGGATCATCATGGCGATGGGGCATCCGCTGCCCTCCCCCAGACGCATATGGAGATCAAAGAGCGGCTCCAGCCCCAGCTCGTCCATGGCGGCGCGGTACCCCGGCTCCGTGGAGGCGTGGGAGGGGATCAGATACCCCGCCGCCTCCGGGCAGAGCCTGACGGCGCACAGGGCCGCCACGGCGGAGATGAGGCCGTCGATGACCGCGGGGACGCGCCGCGACGCGGCCATCAGGAACGCTCCGGTCATGGCGCAGAGGTCAAAGCCCCCCACCTTGGAAAGCACGTCAACGGGATCCGCCGGATCCGGCCTGTTCAACGCGAGGGCCTTTTCAATGACCGCCAGCTTTCGGGCGTACCCCTCGTCCGTAAGGCCCCCGCCCCGCCCCGAGACGGCGTGAACGCTCTTTCCCGTCAGCGCCGCCAGCACGGCGGAGGATGTGGTGGTGTTGCCGATCCCCATCTCACCGATACCGACGACCCCGGCCCCGTTTTCAATGGCCTCCGCCGCCGTGTCCGCCCCGGCCAGGATCGCCCGCAGGGCGTCCGCTCTTTCCATGGCCGGGCCGCGGGCGATGTCCTTAGTGCCGTAAGCGATTTTCCGGGAGACCACCCGGCTGTCCTGAAGGCGCGCGTTTACGCCCACGTCGCAGACGGTGAGCTCCACCCCGAACCGGCGGGCCAGCACCGACGCGCCGGTCCTGTACCGGACAAGATTCAGCGTCTGGGCCGCCGTGACGGACTGAGGCGCCACGGAGACACCCTCCTCCACCACGCCGTTGTCGGCGCAAAAGACGAGCAGCGCCTTTTTCGCCGGATCATTGACGACCTTTCCGGTGATCCCGGCCAGCTGTACGGACAGGTCCTCCAGCCGCCCCAGGCTTCCCGGCGGCTTGGCCAGCTCCCCCTGCCGTCGCCGGGCGGCGGACATGGCGGCCTTGTCCAGGGGCCCCACGCCCCTGATAAGGCCAAGTAATCTCAGCTCGTCACACATCCTCCTTCACCTCCGAAGCGCCCTTCTCCTTACGGGCGATCCGGGCCCGGCGTCTGGCGCGGCGGCGCTTTTCCCGGTTCTTTTCAAGCCTGTCGCCGTCCCTGGGCTCCTTGAGGCCCGCCTGCTCCAGCGCCCGGGGCCAGGGCCCCAGAAAGGCCTTGATGGCCGCCACCTCAGCATTTTCAAAGTCCGACCGCTGAGGGAGCCTGTCCGATCCAAGCCCCAGAAGCTCCTCCCGCTTGGAGAGGAGCAGTCGGATGCAGTCCTCCTTTTTATACTTTCCTCCGGCCATCCTATCCACTCCCCAAGACCGTTCATAGACAGACGTAAACGCCGCCCCCGCCGCTGGCGGATCCTGAAATGATTGTACCACACCCCCTCCACGAAAGCAAGTTTTTCAACGGCGGCGTCAAAACTCCCCCTTTTCGCAAATCACGACGTCTGTCCCTTTCCCCGCCGTCCGCAAGCGCCGTTCGGAGGGTTTTCCGCCATGTGCCGCGCCTTTTTCTCCTCTGTTGCGCCTGTATTGTAAAGTCAGGAGAGGGCCGAATTTGTACTTGAGTTTTCCCACTGGAGAGAATACAATAGAAAAAACGCTGTCAGGAAAGGAAACGGGCCATGGATGAACGGTTGAAAAAACAGCTGGACTTTTCCCTGGAGATCGACAAAGAAAAAAATATCTTTCGCCAGACGCACCTGTCCGGCCACGGGCGCCGGGAGAACGACGCGGAGCACGCGTGGCATATGGCCATTATGGCGTATCTCCTGCGGGAGTACGCCAACGAGGACGTGGATCTTGTCAGGGTCATGCTGATGTGCCTGATCCACGATATCGTGGAGATCGACGCCGGGGACACGTATGCCTATGACCCGGAGGGGCTGAAAACCCAGCAGGAGCGGGAAAGCCGGGCCAAGGAGCGGCTTTTCGGCCTGCTCCCCGCCGACCAGGGGGCGGAGCTGACGGCGCTGTTCGAGGAGTTTGAGGCCTTTGAGACGCCGGAAGCCCGGTACGCCCACGCGCTGGATAACCTCCAGCCCCTGCTCCTGAACAACAGCAACGAAGGCGGCGACTGGAAGGAGCACGGCGTGACGGCGGGCACGGTTTACGGCCGCCATCGGAAGACCCGCCTGGGCTCGGAAAAGCTGTTTGAGATCACGGATCAGATCCTGAAGGACAACATCCGAAAGGGAAACCTCCCCGACCGGTGAGGCGGATCGCCTCGCCGGCCTTTTTCTTTTGGACGGGAGTGGTTGCAATATATTGCGTCAAAATGCCCAAAGCAAGTCTTTACAAGGGGGAATATATGTGATATAGTAACAAAAAAGGCAAGTCCCAATTCGACTTTGTGTTTCCGGTCAAGATCATGACTTTTTCAATTCGCGCGTGGTGTGACGCTAACAAGGGAAGATGTGGACTGATTGGGATTTAATGAGGTATAAAATGAAACTATTCGTTTCCTTCTCAGCAAGAAAAACCGGTAACTGCGCTCAGATCATTGATTTTTTAAAGGCGCCGCAGGATAAAGTGATTTATTATGCGGATTTGAAAACACACGGGTGCAGTAATTGCGGTTATGAGTGTTTCAAAACACAGTGCAGATATCGAGACGATGATGTTTACCGCCTTTATAGCAGTTTTGAGAGCTTTAAAAAAGTAATTCTGCTCGTTCCGATGTATTGCGGAAATCCTTCCTCCCTTTATTTCGGCTTTAACGAAAGAGGTCAGGACTTTTTCATGCACCATGAACATGAATATAGTTCCTTTGTGGAGAGACTTTTTATCATCGGCGTCTATGGGAGCAAGAAAGAATCACCGGATTTCATAAGGTGTTTTGAAAAATGGTTTGAGGGGACTCCTTATCCGCATCATGTTCTGGGAATTGAGCGCCATTTGTATCAGCAAACAATGAAGGATAGCGTCATAGATATTGAGCCGGTTAAAATGGCGCTGCGTGGGTTTATTCGATAAATCCCCGTTTGCCAACGATTCCCTGCACCAGGCATGGCTCTGATACTACGGGAACGCGAAAGAGACTTGGGAGAAAGGCAAAACAGAGATGAGGGATAGCATGGAAATCAGTGAGATCCTGGCAAAGGTAGACCACACGCTTCTGGCCCAGACGGCCACCTGGGACGAGATTCGGAACCTCTGTGACGACGGGATGAAATACCGCACGGCGTCGGTCTGCATCCCCGCCAGCTTTGTCCGGCAGGCCAGGGAGTACGTGGGCGGCAGACTGGCTGTCTGCACGGTCATCGGCTTCCCCAACGGCTACTCCACCACGGCGGTGAAGGTGTTCGAGGCGGCCGACGCGGTGCAAAACGGCGCGGACGAGATCGACATGGTCATCAACATCGGCTGGGTCAAGGACAGGCGCTGGGACGAGCTTCTGGGCGAGATCCGCGCCGTCAAGGCCGCCTGCGGAGAGCGGATCCTCAAGGTCATCATCGAGACCTGCCTGCTCACCGACGCGGAGAAGGTGAAGCTGTGCCAAATCGTCTCCGACTCCGGGGCCGACTACATCAAGACCTCCACGGGCTTCGCCGGCGGAGGCGCCACCCGGGAGGATGTGGCGCTCTTTGCCGCCAACGTGGCGCCCCACGTGAAGATCAAGGCGGCGGGGGGCATCGCCTCGCTGGAGGACGCGGAGGCGTTCATCCGGCTGGGCGCTTCGCGCCTGGGGACCAGCCGTATCGTGAAGCTTGTCAAGAACGCCGGCGCGGACAAGAGCGCCCGCTGATAAGAGAAGAAGCTCCGCTGCGGGCGTAGTTTACCGCCGAAGGCCGGCGGCTTTACATCGAAAAAAAATCTCAGAAGGGGTGATCACATGTTACCGTCCGAATTGCAGTACCATATCCGGTGCAGGGCCGGCGACGTGGGCCGGTATGTGCTTCTGCCCGGCGATCCCGGCCGGTGCGAATCCATCGCCGATCTCTTCGACCGGCCCCGTTTCATCAGCGAGAACCGGGAATACCGCGTTTACACCGGTACCCTGCTGGGGGAGAAGGTCTCCGTCTGCTCCACCGGCATCGGCGGGCCCTCCGCGGCCATCGCCATGGAGGAGCTGACGGCTATCGGGGCGGACACCTTCGTGCGCGTAGGCACCTGCGGCGGCATCGACCTGGACGTGCAGGCCGGCGATATCGTCGTGGCCACCGGCGCAGTCCGCTTTGAGCACACCAGCATGGAGTACGCGCCCATCGAGTTCCCCGCCGTGCCCGACTTCGACGTGGCGGCGGCGCTCCGGGACGCCTCCGCCGCCCTGGGCTACCGCACCCACATGGGCGTGGTACAGTGCAAGGACAGCTTCTACGGCCAGCACTCCCCGGGCCGTATGCCGGTGAGCTGGGAGCTTTTGCAGAAGTGGGAGGCGTGGAAGCGCCTGGGCGTCAAGGCCAGCGAGATGGAGTCCGCGGCCCTCTTTGTGGCGGCGGCGGCCCTGAAGGTCCGGTGCGGGAGCTGCTTCCATGTGGTGTGGAACCAGGAGCGGGAGGCCGCCGGCCTGGACCAGGAGGAGAGCCACGACACCTCCGCCGCCGTCAAGGTGGGCGTAGAGGCCGTCAAGCGGCTGATCGCCCTGGACAGGGCGAAATGAAGGAGGCGCACCGGATATGACAACTGAGGATCTGTGCCGGAAGGCCGTGGAGATGATCGAAATGGCCTACGCCCCCTACTCCCATTTTCGCGTGGGGGCGGCGGTGGAGTGCGACGACGGCACGGTGTACACCGGCTGCAACATTGAAAACGCCGCGTTCACCCCCACCAACTGCGCCGAACGCACCGCCATCTTCAAGGCCGTCAGCGAGGGCCGCCGGCGCTTTCGCCGCATCGCCGTGGCCGCGGAGACGGACGGCTTTACGCCCCCCTGCGGCGTCTGCCGGCAGGTGATGGCGGAGTTTTCGCCGGATATGGACGTGCTGATGGTGAACCGGAAGGGCGAGATCAGAACCGTTCCCCTCCGCCAGCTCCTGCCCTGCGGATTTGACAGCACGAGCCTCTCCGACGCCTCCCGCTGAACGTTTCTCAAACGCAAAAGCCCGCGCTTTCAGTCCCGAAAGCGCGGGCTTTTGCGTTTGAGAGTTCCCCTTCAGCTTGTCAAAAACCTAAAACTTGATATTTTTTCCGGCGACATGTGCGTCGGAAAAAATTCCTTTTGTCACGCTAGTGTACGGGCCATGCCCGTGCGCGCGGCGTGACGGCAGGGGAAAATTACTGAATTTCGCAAAATTCAGTAATTTTCCCCGCACGCTCCCTTTGCCGGAGAAAGCCCGTCAGGGCTTTTTCGGCAGTTTCAACTATCAGAGTTCCCCTTCCGATTCAATTGTGGCATTTCAGTCCCCGCCGCTGTGCGGCGGAAAACTGAAATGCCCCCGTCCGGGGTCGGACGGGGGCATTTCGCAAAAAAATGAGGGAGAAACGCTTGGGCGATCCAAGCATGCGGATTGGGAGACATCCGCTGAAGCAGATTGGCGGCGATATTTTGGGGGGAATATCGTCGCGATATGGAGGAATCGCTTCAAGTATATTATACTGTTCCGTCTTCGGAAGAGTGTGAATAAATTTTATACATTTTGTAAACAATCCAGCCAGAATCAGGATTTTATGCTGTTTTTGTCCGGAAAAGGCCGCTGCTTTGCCAATCTGAGGCAGAAGGTGAAGGTGGTGAGGCCCTCCCGGCTGGTGACGAAGATATTGCCCCGGTGGCTGTCCAGGATGGTCTTGACGATGTAGAGGCCCAGGCCCACCCCGTCCCGGTCCTGGCTTCTGGATTTGTCGGTCTTGTGGAACCGCTCGAAGATAAGGGGCAGCTCCTCCGGGGGGATCGTCTCGCCCCGGTTGGAGACGGACACATACGCCTTGCCGTCCTCCCGCCACAGCTTCAGGGTCAGGACGGAACCGGGGTCGGCAAATTTGGCGGCGTTGTCCAGCAGGTTGTGGACCACCTGGGTGATGGCGTCGCCGTCGCCCACGGCGTAGATGGGCTCCTCCGGGAGCACCGTCTCCACGTCCAGGCCCCGGGAGGTGATCTTGCTCTCCAGGCTCAGCAGGGACTGGCAGCAGACCTCCAGCAGGTCGAAGGACCGGGAGGACAGCTCCATGGGGGTGACGGACTGGAGCTGGGACATATCCAGCATCCCCCGGACAAGCCGGGAGAGGCGCTTCGTCTCGGAAGACACCACCTCCAGGTACTCCCGCTCCTTCTCCGGCGGGATGGTGCCGTCCAGGATGCCGTCGGCAAAGCCGGCGATGGTGGTCATGGGGGTCTTGAGCTCGTGGGACACGTTGGCGATCAGATCCCGGCGGCTCCGCTCACTGCGCTCCAGAGAGTCGGCCATCACGTTGAAGGCCTCCGCCAGCTCCTCCACCTCGTCCTGGCGGCCCTCGGTGTGGACGCGGGGGGTGAAGTCGCCCTGGCTGTAGCTCCGGGCGGCATCGGACATCTCCTTGATGGGCCTGGACATCTTCCGCACCAGCCAGTAGGTGGTGATGAAGGACAGCGCCACCACAATGGCGGCGGCGGCCAGGAAGATCCTGGCGAAGCTCCGCCAGATGCCGCCCATCCGTCCGGCGCTGTCGGAGACGAAGATATACGCCTGGCTGGGTCCGGCGGGGATGGCGGCGCCCACCACGAACCGGGGGGCGGAGAACACGCCGCCCAGGTCGGTGACGCCCTGGAATTTTCCCCGGGTGTTGATGGCGGAGACGGCGGACGCCGGCACCGAAAGGCCGGTGTGGCCGCAGGACACCTCCCGATCGGAGCAGTTGACGATCTGCCCCTGGCCGTCGGTGATCAGCATGTGATACCCGGCGATATCGGCGGTGAGGGCCAGCATGGAGCGCATGTCGAAGCTCTCGTAACCCGTGTCCCATTGCTGGGCGTAGGAGCGGAGCATCACGCCGGCGGTGCCGGCGGAATCCAGCATCCCCTGACTGCGCTCCCGGATGACGAAGCTGTAGCTCATACCGGCGAAGGCCGCGCCCAGGATGGCGAAGCTCAGGCAGAATAGCACCATGACGGCGGCGAAATTTTTAAAATAGACACTGCGAAGATGACGCATTTTACCGCCCCGTTCACTGGTTCTGGCCGGCGGTCAGCTCGAATTTATAGCCCACGCCCCAGACGGTCTTCAGGCTCCACTGGGGGGACACATTCTCCAGCTTCTCCCGCAGGCGCTTGATATGTACGTCCACGGTGCGGGAGTCGCCGAAATAGTCGAAGCCCCACACCTCGTCCAGCAGCTGATTCCTGGTGTAGACCCGGTTGGGCGACAGGGCCAGGTGGTAGAGAAGCTCCATCTCCTTGGGCGGGATATCCACCCGCTTGCCGTCCACCGTCAGGACGAAGGACTCCATGTCGATGATCAGCTTGTCAAAGACCAGCCGGCGCTTGCTCTGGGTGCTCTCTCCGCCGCCGTACCGGCGCAGAACGGCCCGGATGCGGGCCACCACCTCCTTCATGTCAAAGGGCTTGGTGATGTAGTCGTCGGCGCCCATCTCCAGGCCCGTCACCTTGTCAAAGGTCTCGCCCTTGGCCGTCAGCATGATCACCGGCGTTTCGGCCTGGGCGCGGATCTTCCGCAGAACGCCCCACCCGTCAAGGCCGGGGAGCATGATATCGAGCAGCACCAGCGTGGGCTTGAACCGCTCGAACTCCGTGACGCCCGCCTCGCCGTCGTGGGCGATGGCCGTCTCAAAGCCCTCCCGCTCCAGATAGAGCCGCAGAAGCTCGGCGATGTTGGCGTCGTCCTCCACCACCAGTATCTTTTCCGCCATTTTTCCTTTCCCCCTTATGACCGCTTGATAAAAAACGTTTTTTCCGCCATAATCTCTCTTTTACAATTATATGATAACATTTTTGCCGCGTCAAGGGTTAACTTTCTGTTAAACTGCCGCGTTAGCCGTTTAAACGGTACGGAGATCCGCCGTCCAGACGGCGTCCGGAAGGCCCCGGCCGGCGATGCGGACGGCGGTCCGGGCGCCGGGCACGATCACCGCCTGGGCGCGGCCCCGGTAGGACTCGTACCGGCCCGTCTCAAAGCGGCTCTCCGTGCGGGGGCGGGCGCTGCCGAAGGCCAGCAGCTGGCCGCCGGTGACTTCGATCTCCAGCGTCCTGTCGGCGTTGGATTCCACCACGCCGTTTTCGCCCACGATCTCCACGGCCAGATAGAGGGGCCGTCCCGCCACGGGTGCGGACTCCGGCGTCAGGCGCAGAGAGAGCTCGCCCCGCGCCGAGCACAAGCATGATTCCTCCAGCGCGCCGCCGTCGCTGTCCAGGGCCACGGCCTTTAAGGTCCCCGGCTCATAGGGCAGGGTGAACTCCGCCCGGTATCCCCGCGTCTCGGCGACGCCCACCGGCCGGTCGTTTACATAGAGGGCGGCCCGGGGGGCCCTTGTGTAGACCTCCACCCGCGTCCCGTTCCCCTCGCACCCCCGCCAGGACCAGGAGGGCAGGGCGTCGGTGCCGCGCCACGCCCCCCGGTACTGGGGCCGGCCGGGGCAGTCCGGCGGCGCCACGCCGATATAGGGCGCTTTCCGGGCGCCCCAGGTCACCATGGCCAGGCCCGCCTCGGCGTTGTCGTTCCCCAGGATGTCAAAGGCGCCGGTGTCGGCCAACAGCCAGGGGAAGGGCTTGGCGAAGGCCATGGCGTCCGGCTCACAGGACCAGGCGCCGATGCCCGTCTCGCCCAGGTAGTCCCAGGCCGTCCACATGAAGTCGCCGATGAGCCAGTCGTTCTTCTCCACGGCCTCCCAATTCTCCGCCAGCTGGAAGGGGAAGGTCTCACTGCCCACCACGATCCGACCCGGGTGCCGTTCCCCCTCAAATTCGTACCGGGCGGAGGCGTAGTTGTACCCGGCGATGTCCAGAAGGGCCAGATAGGGATCCACCGCCGCGTCCACCTCGGGGCGGGCGGAAAAGGTACACATGCCCTGGAACTGCTCGGCCAGAAGTCTGTTGAATTCCGTGCTGTCCGCGGCCCTGTCCGCGCCGATGCCGCCGCCCTGGCGCTGATAATACGCCTCGGTGAGGATCACCAGGTTGGCCCCCGAGGTGACGGGGTGGGTGCCGTCCAGGGCGTGGAGGGCGTCCACCAACTCCCTTGCCAGGGCGAGGCCCCGGGGGCCGGCCGGCTCGGAGATCTCGTTGCCGATGGAGTACGCGATCACGCAGGGGCGGTTGAAGTCCTTCTCCACCATGGCCTCCAGATCCCGCGCCCAGTGCTCCGTAAAGCGTCCGGCATAATCGCCGGGGTTCTTGTGGGTAAACCACATGTCCCAGCCCTCGTCCATCACGTAAAGACCCAGCTCGTCGCACGCCTCCAGCAGGCTCCGGGAGGCGGGGTTGTGGGCGGAGCGGATGGCGTTGAAGCCGGCCTCCTTCAGGATCCTCATCCGCCGCCGCTCGGCCTCCGGGTAGCTGCGGGCCCCCAGGATGCCGTTGTCGTGGTGGACGCACCCGCCCCGGAGCTTGACGGCGGTGCCGTTGACCCGAAGGCCGTGGGCGTCCCAGGCCAGTGTCCGCACGCCGAAGCGCGTCTCCGCCGCGTCCCCGGAGGGCAGGACGGCGCGGCAGGTGTAGAGATACGGTGTCTCGGCGCTCCAGAGCCGGGCGTCCGGGATCTCCAGCCGCGCCCGGCTGCCCCGGCCCGAGGCCACCAGGGTGTCCCCGTCGTAGACGCCGATCTCCGGCTCGCCGGGGCCGTTGTGGGAGACGGTGACCTCCACCAGGGCGGGATCGACGCTCAGCGTCCTGACCCGGAGGCCGTAGGGGGCGATGTGCTCCGGCTCCCCCACATGGACAAAGACGGGCCGGTGGAGCCCCGCGCCGGAGTACCAGCGGGAGTTGGGGACGTCGGCGTTGTCCACCAGGACGGACAGGACGTTTTCCTCCCCCTGCCTGAGGCCGTCGCCGGGGACGGTGAACTGCCCATAGCCGTAGGCGCAGCCGCCCACGGGGACGCCGTTCAGGGTGACCTCCGCCTGGGGGTAGGCGCCCTCGAATTCAAAGAGCACGCGCTTCCCGGTCCAGGCCGCCGGGGGGACGAAGCGCTTTTCATAACGGTACACCCCCGCGCCGTAATAGGCACAGCCCGCGCCGGAGGGGTTGTCCGGGGCCCGCTCCTCCGTCTGCATGGCGTCGTGGGGCAGCGTCACGGGCCATATCTCCCCGCCGGACTTTTGGAATGTCCATCCGCTGTTGAAATCTATTTTTCTCATAAACCAGCCTCCCTTTTGTCCAATTGTAGCACAGTCCAGGCGATTTGTCCAATTTGAGATAAATTTGTGATAAAAAAGAGGACGTCCCGCGAAGGACATCCTCTCTTGATAGGCTTGAAAGCTTGACTTTGCGTCAGTCGGTCACATAGGGCAGCAGGGCGATCTGACGGGCCTGCTTGATGGCGGTGGTCAGCTGGCGCTGATGCATGGCGCAGGTGCCGGTGGCGCGGCGGGGCAGGATCTTGCTGCGCTCGGAAAGATAGCGGCGGAGCTTGGCGGTGTCCTTGTAGTCGATATACTGGCACTTGTCCACGCAGAACTGGCACACCTTGCGGCGCTTGCGCACCTGGGCGGGACGAGCGGGACGGGCTTCTCTCTCGTTGGTCATTGTCGTAACCTCCTTTTTTAAGGTTTATAAAAAGCGTTCGGATTTGGAATCAGAAGGGCAGATCGCCGTCGTCGTCGGACAGCTCCGCGAAATCGGAGCCGGCGGGCGCGGCGTAACCTCCCTGGGGGGAATAGCTGCCCCGGTCGGCGTAGCCGGACGAGCCGCCGTAGCTTCCACCGGCGGGGGCGTCGTAGGCGCGGCTGTAATTGCCGCCGGAGGACTGGCTGTCGCCGTCGCGCTTGGAGTCACCGAAATACACATTGTCGGCCACCACCTCGGCGCTGCGGCGCTTGTTGCCCTCCCTGTCCTGCCAATCCCTGATCTGGAGACGGCCGGACACCACAGCCATACGGCCCTTGGAGAAATACTTGGAGACGAACTCGGCGGTGTTGCGCCAGGCCACCACGTCGATGAAGTCGGTCTGGCGTTCGCCGCCCTCGCGGGAGGCGAAGTCCCGGTCAACGGCCAGGGAGAAGGACACCACAGGCGTGCCGGACTGGGTGCGTCTCAGCTCCGGGTCGCGTGTCAGGCGGCCCATGATCACAATGTGGTTGAGCATTTCCGTTCCTCCTTATTCCGGCTGAACGGTGATGAGGGAACGCATCACGCCCTCGGTGATGCCGAGAACGCGGTAGAGCTCCGCGGGGAACTCAGGGGCGGCGGTGAACTTCACCAGCACGTAGTAGCCCTCGGGCTTGTCGTTGATGAGATAGGCAAGCTTTCTCTTGCCCCACTCCTCCACCTCGCCCAGGGTACCGTTCTGCTCGATGAGGGTCTTGAACTTCTCCACGATGGCGGCGGTGTCCTCCTCATTGAGATCCGGGTCGATGATGTACAGCAGCTCGTACTTTTCAGCGGTTTTTGCCATGCTTTTTGCACCTCCTTTTGGACTTATGGCCTCCGGGCAATCGGAGGCAAGGGTCGCTCCCGTCAGGCTTCTGACAGCGAGCCTATCAATTATACCTGAAAGTGATGATTTGTCAAGAGTAAATTTACAAAAATCCTTGAATTTTCCGGCCAAAGGGCTTAAAATAAGGAAAAATCAGCAAAAAAGGGGGCCGGGAGGATGCGCAACTACAACCGGGAGACGGAGGCCGTTCTGGCGTCCCTGGGGGGCGTCCGGCCGCGGCTTCTGCTCCACGCCTGCTGCGCCCCCTGCACAAGCTCCGTGCTGGAGCGGCTCTACCCCTATTTTCAGGTGACGCTCTACTACTATAATCCCAACATCCACCCGGAGGAGGAGTACCGCAAGCGCGCCGGGGAATTTCCCAAGCTGCTGCGCGCCTCCGGCAGGGAGGACGTGGAGCTGGTGATCCCCGCCTACGACCCCGCGCCGTTTTTTGAGGCCGCCAGGGGCCTGGAGGCGGCGCCGGAGGGCGGGGCCCGGTGCGAAAAGTGCTTCGAGCTGCGCCTGGGCGCGGCGGCGGACTACGCCAAAGAGGGCGGGTACGACTATTTCTGCACCACCCTCACCGTCAGCCCCCACAAGAACGCCCCGCTCATCAACGCCGTGGGGGAGGCCCTTTCGGCCCGGTGCGGCGTTCCCTGGCTGCCGGCGGATTTCAAAAAGCGGGACGGATATCTGCGCTCCATCCGCCTGTGCCGGGAATACGGCATCTACCGCCAGTGCTGGTGCGGGTGCCTGTACTCCGCCGGGGATTGATCCAAAGATTTTATTAATTTCCCCCGCACCCCCTTGCGAAAGCTCCCACATTATGCTAAGATACCTCCGACAGGTTTCCACACCCTGTCCAGCCGCGTAAGGTGAGGGGAGTCGAACCCGCGCCGCTCCACGCGGGCCCGCGTCCTCATGCGAGCCGCTTTGCCTCCTCCTTCGCACGGAAAATCCCTCGAAAATGGCGACCCGTGGAGTGCGAAGCAGTTTTCGGCGAGCTGATTTACGTCAGGACGCGGAAAAAGCCACAGAGAATACTTTGTGTATTGTCAAGGCTTTTGACAAAGTACTGGCGCAAATCAG
>CANRMY010000017.1 GCA_947631845.1 uncultured Oscillospiraceae bacterium
CCGTGGGCGGCTCTGTGGGGGGCGTAGTGTCCTCCGTGGTGTCCGGCTCCGTGGAGGGCTCCGTATCGGCGGTGGTGTCCGGCTCCGTGGAGGCCGTGGTATCCGGCGCGGTATCCTCCGTGGAGGGCAGGTCATCCCTGTCGTCCGGGCCGCCGGTGTCGGGCGTGGACGAGTCCGTATCGGGGACCTGGATCCCGGAGAGGCCGGCGCCGTAGTCGGCGGTGTCCTCCGCCGTGTCACCGCCCGTCCCCGCGCAGGAGACCAGCGACAGCGCCAGGGCCGCCAGCATGAGGAGAGTCGTTATCTTTTTCATATCCCTTTCCTCCGAATGATCAAAAGCATTAAACGGCTTTATACGCCGTGAGTACGCCGTTTTGATAGAAGGCAAAGCTCCAGGGGCCGTTCGCGGCGGGCACAAGGGCGGTGAAGCCGTCCCCGGTGAGCACCGCCTCATAGACCCCCTCCCCGTTGGAGATATATACCGGGGAGGTATCGTCGGGCGCGGCCGGCAGGGCCGCCGACACGACGGCATAGCCGGACACGTCGGCGTTGTCCGCGTAGACCCGCACCTCCCCCGCCGTGAGGGCGGGGAGCGCGACCTCCCGCCGGGGGGCCACCAGCACCGGCGGATACGCAACAAGGTAGCCGATGTTGCGCTCCACCAGCTCCACCACCACCGTGTCCGCGCCCAGCTCCGAGGCCGCCGTCAGATCGTACTGGGGCGCTCTGCTGAAGCGGGCCGCGCCGAAGGAGGCGGCCAGATACGGGTAGAGGGCGTTGCCAAAGGAGTCGCGATAGCACAGGAGCGTGCCGTCGCCGGCGCTCTCGGTATTGATGGTGATGCTGTCCGGCCTGGTGCCGCCGCTGCCGAAGGTATATGCCGGCGGATCTGTCGGGACAAGATCCGGCTCGCCGTCCACAGCCGCCGGGTAGACCATGGCGAAGATGTCCCCGGTGTGGGCCTCCGGGACGAACTCTCCGGCGAAGAAGCGGCTCTCCCGGCCCAATGCGCCGTTGATGGCGTCGGCGGCCAGGGCCGCGCCCCGGCTCGTCCAGTGGGAGTCGTGGGCGAAATACAGCGTCTCCTCCCGGTCGTTGAAAACGGCGTAGAGATCAAGATACGCCGTCCCCATGCCGTCCAGGAGCTTATAAAACCGCTCCGCGTCCCGCTCCCCTTCCCGCAGGGTGGGGCGCATATGTTCGGGATAGAGGGAATTTTTATTGGGGGCCAGGGTGAAGACAAAGGCGATCCCCCGCTCCCGGCAATATTCCTCCATCAGGGCCGTGTTTTTGGCGGCGGCGTAAAGCGCCCGGTCCGTCAGGCCGTTGACGCCGGCGTAATCGTCCAGCGTCTCGGCGTAATAGAGCCACCCGTCCCGGCCGGCGGCCACGCTCTCGGCGTTGACGGAGCCGAAGATCCCGGCGGACAGCTCCCGTCCCCAGGTGATCAGCTGATTGCGGCCAAAAAATCTGTCCTCCACATAGTTCACCGTGTCCTGGAGCACCGCCGGATTGATACCGTCCCCGTCGCGAAGCTCCGGCTTTTGGGCCAGGATCTCGTTGGGTCCCGGCTGGGAGGGGCCGAAGACGGACATGCCCACGGAGGGAAGGAGGCAGAGGACCAGGATCACCGCCACGAATACGGCGGAAACGATTTTCTCTCTCTTTTCCATCCCGCCACCTCAAAAACGCGCGTAGATAAAGGGCGTAAAGCCCCCCGCCGCCAGCTCCGTGAGACACAGGGCGAACAGGGCGGCGTATACCCCCAGCCGGACGGCCCGGAACCAGCCGGCGTCGCGCCGCCAGGAGAGCTTGTCCATCCAGGGGAAACAGAACAGCACCCCTAAAACCAGGAGAAATACCGTTCTGCCGTCAAAGGCCCGCAGCAGCAACGCCGTCCCGGCGGGGGTGAAGGAAAAACCGGTAAACAGCGCGCCGATGAGGGAGAAGCCCTGTCCGGCGCTGCCGGCGCGGAACATCACAAAGCCCAGAACTACCGCCAGAAGCGTATAGACACGGCCGGCGGCCGCGCCCATCCGGCTCCCGCGCCAGCGGGGCACATCCAGCACCTTCAGGCTCTCCAGCCCCGCCAGCAGGCCGTGCCAGACGCCCCAGAGAAGGTAGGTGAGGCCGAAGCCGTGCCACAGGCCGCAGAGGGCAAAGACGGCGAATTTATTCAGCGCCGTGCGAAGCCTCCCCTTCCGGTTGCCGCCCAGGGGGATATAGACGTAGTCCCGGAACCAGCCGGACAGGCTCATATGCCACCTGCGCCAGAAGTCCGTAATCGACACGGCGGCATAGGGGTAGTTGAAGTTCTCCGGCGAGGTGAAGCCGAAGGCGCCGGCAAGGCCGATGGCCATATCGGAATAGCCGGAAAAATCAAAGAAGAGCTGCAGGGTAAAGCACACGGCCCCCGCCCAGGCAAGGCGCATATCCGCCGGGCCCGTATAGGCAAAAACGGCGTCGGCCACGGCCCCCGAAGCGCCGGCCAGAAAGAGCTTTTTGGCAAGGCCCCGGATGAACCGGCAAAAGCCCTCCGCCGCCCGCTCCACCGTGACGCGCCTGCCCGTCAGCTGGGGGGCGAACTCCCGGTACCGGGAGAGGGGCCCGGAGACGATCTCCGGGAAGAAGGTGGCGTGGAGCAGGAATTTTCCAAAGCTCCCGGCGGCGTTTTTCGGATCTTTGTATGTATCGACGGTATAGGAGACGCACTTGAAGGTGAAGAAGGAGATCCCCAGCGGGGCGGTCAGCGCCGCCGGCGCGGAGGAGGCGAACAGGAGCTTTGTCCAAAAATCGCTCCCCGCCAGCCGCACCGTGAAGATCTCAACAGTCTTGAAAAATGCCAGAACGCCCAGGTTCAGGACCACCGCCGCGATGGCCGCCGCCTTCGCCCCGCGCCCGCGGGCCATCAGCCGCCCCAGGGCGTAGGTGAGGCCCGCCAAAAGCAGGACAAGCAGCAGATCGAAGAGCCTCCCCAGGGAGTAGAACGCCAGACCGGCGGCCAGCAGGAGCACGTTTCGCGCCCGCTCGTTCCGCACAAGGGCGTAGATCACAAACACAAGGGGGAAAAAGCAAAACAGGAAAAAGGCCGAGTCAAAGCTCACGATCTCACCCTTCGCGCGGCGTAGTTTTGGGGTGCAAACCGGCATCCGCCCATAGCACGCTTATTATCATTATGGGCCTTTTTCCCGAAAATTGCAACATTTTTTTGTAATTCAGCAAGATTTATCATTTTTTCGAATCATTCAAACGTAAAAAATCGTTTTATGTCAACATATGGGTTAACATAAAACGATCAATTCCCTGCTATGGTAAATCGGTGAACTGTCAGACAGTCCTGTACCGCCGGACGCCCTCCTGGAAGATGTCGCCGCCGTGGGCGTCTATGCCCACTAAAAGGGGCATTTTCTCCACCTCCAGGCGTTTGACGGACTCACAGCCCAGCTCGGGGAAGGCGATCTCCTCCATGGAGCGGATGGACTTGGCGATGAGCGCCCCCGCGCCGCCCACGGCGCACAGGTACACGGCGCCGTTTTTCACGATGGAATCGCGCACCGCGCCGGACCGGAGGCCCTTCCCGATCATCCCGGCCAGGCCCAGATCCAGAAGCCGGGGGGTGAAGCCGTCCATGCGGCTGGAGGTGGTGGGGCCGCAGGCCCCGGTGGGCAGGCCGTCGTGGCCGGGGGTGGGGCCGGCGTAATAGATCACGGCGTCCTTGAGGGGAAAGGGCGTGGGCTCGCCGGCGTCCAGGAGTCGGAAAATGGCCATATGGGCCTGGTCCCGGGAGGTGTAGACCGTCCCGGAGAGCAGTACCCGGTCGCCAAAGCGCATATGGGGCGCGTATGTTCTGAGCTCCTCCGCTCGGATGTCAAAAATGTTCTGCAACGGTCATTCCTCGCTTATCCTCAGTCTGTCGCCGATCTCCTCCAGCCGCTCCCCCGCCGCTCCCAGGGCGGCCTGGATCCCGGAAAGGCGTGCGGAGACGGTCTTGAGCTCCCCCTCGGCCTGGGCGGCGTTGATCTTCACGTCGGCGCACAGGGCGTCATATTCCCCTTTCACCGAGCGCAGAAGCGCCCGCGCCTCCTCCAGCGCGCCGGCGATCTCCCGCCGGCGCTCCTCGGCGCCGTCCGGCTCCTCCGGCGCGGAGGAACGCTCCTCCAGCTCCCAGAGGCGCTCCCGGAGCTCCTGATTTTCCCGGCTCAGGGCGTTGCGCTCCATGGCCAGGGACTCGATGTAGTCGATGACGTCCTGCCGGTCAAAGCCGCCGAATACACGGCCCCGAAAATTGCCCTTCTCCTGTTCCACGGCACGATCACCGTCCTCTCTGTCACGCAAACCGCGTTTCCTTATATCGCATCATAGCACATCCGGCGGAATAAAACAACCGGAAATGAGAAAAATCACGAATTTCAGTCAAGATCCGCGCATGAAAAAAGCGGTGAGAACCCGCGTTTTCACCGCTTATACCGTTTTTTACATGCGCTGACGCTCCCCCGCCGCCCTCTTTTTCCCGTAGGCGAAAATGTACGCCAGGGCGCAGACGGGCACGGCCGCCAGCAGATCCAGGACGGAGTGCTGTTTGATAAAGACCGTGGAGACGGAGATCAGCACGGCCATGACGCAGAAGACCGCCCGCCAGACCGGGGTCCGGAAGTCCCTGCTGTCCCAGGCCGCGAACATCACCGCCGCCGAGCCGATCACGTGGATGGACGGGCAGACGTTGGTGTTGGTGTCGAATTCATAAAACCGCGCGATGAACCGGGTGAGAACGTTGTCCCGCTCAAAGGCCGGGGGCCGGAGCTGCTGGCAGTTGGGAAAGAGCATATAGATCAGGATCGCCGCCGAGTAGGAGACGATGATGAACCGCATCATCCCCTTGAAGGCCCGGGTGTCCAGCAGGAGCGTATAGAGGAGCATCCCCACTAAGAATACGAACCAGAAGAGGTACGGGATCAGAAAGATCTCGCAAAAGGGGATGGCGTCGTCCAGGGCGCAGTGGACGGGGGCGTAGCTGTCCCGGATCCAAAGCCGCTCCACCGTCAAAAACAGCAGGCCGTACACGGGCCAGAAAAGGAGATATTTCAGGTGCTCAAACTCCGGGGTATTCAGCTTGCTGAACCGGAACTGCCGGTAATCCACAAGCTTTCTTTTTTCCGCATGGATGGTGGTGTTCACTTGCTAAGCTCCTCATAGATCCGCCGGGCGCCGTTGGGCTGGTCATACTCCCGCAGAGCCCGCCGCATCCTCTCAAGCTCTTCGTCGGAGGCCAGGAGCCGGAGGCATTTCCCGGCCAGGCGCGGGATGGACGGGTCGGTGATGGCCGCCCCCATCCCGGTGAAAAAGTCCATATTGTATTTCTCACAGCCCGAAACGGCGTCCACAAACACCATGGGCAGTCTCTTGGCGGCCGCCTCCGTGACGCCGATGCCGCCGGGCTTTGTCAGGTACAGGTCCGCGGAATCCATGTAGAGGGAGATGTCGTCGGCGTACCCCGCAATATGTACCCGCTCGTTATCCCTGTATTGCTCCGCCAGCTTCTCCCGGAGGCGCTCATTGGTGCCGCAGATGACCGACACCTCCAGATCCGGCGGGAGCTGCCGCGTCAATTCCTCCAGAAGGTCGACGATGGGGCCGCAGCCCATGCTGCCGCACATCAGCAGCAGGTGCTTGTGTTGGAGGCTGATATGGAGGGCGGCCTTGGCCTCCTCCTTTTCCTTGCCGGTCCAGAACTGCTTCCGGACGGGTATGCCCGTGACGACGGCCCGCCGCCGGAAGAGCTCGTTGTCCCGGTATACGCCCTCTAAGGAGCCGCAGGGCAGGAAGTGCTTATCCACAAAGCAGGATCCCGTCCCCGGACAGCAGGTGTAGTCCGTGGCCACAAAGGCCGTTTTCACCGGCAGGGGCGTCTTTTTCATCAGCTCCGACACCATCAGGGCCGAAAACATGTGGGTGCAGATGACCGTGTCGTATCCGCCCGTCTCCAAAAGCTCCCGCAGACGCCCCGTCCCCCTCTTCAGGAGCCAGATCATGGGCGAGCCCTCCTTCAAAAGGCCGGGGTGCTCCTCGTTGACGCGGTAGCCCCATCGAAAAAAGCCGGGGAGATATCTGTACATAAAGCTGTGGCCCCAGGACACGAACCGGGAGACGCCGGGAGAGATGAGCGCCAGGCCGTCGCGGATATCGCACCGCACGCCCTGTTCCTCAAAGGTCTCCCGGATGGCCTCCGCGCAGGAATTATGTCCCTGTCCCGTATGGCAGCTCAAAATAAGCACTTTATTCATAAGCTCTCTTTTGCCTTTTCTCTCTCAAGGATACGCACAAGCTTGGGGCGGTTATAGCGCTGGATGAGGATGTCCGGGAGATTCCCCAGCAGATAGAGGACGGAGACGGCCCAGCCCCAGAACCCCTTCCAGATAAAGACGCACCCGAAGCCCAGGATACACAAAAGGCCGTGGATCCACTCGGCCACGCACGTCTCCTGGACCATCCGCTCCACATGCTCCGCCGTGGGGTTTTGGGGCAGCTTCTTGGAGGGCATCACCCAGGGGAGGATGGCGCTCATATCCGGCACCTTTTCCTTCCACCGGCGAATGCCGATCCGGTTGTAGATCTTCCCCTCCTGCTCCCAGGCGTACAGGCGGAAGGGAAACCGGCCGGCGCGGAACAGCCGCTTGGGCATGAGCCGCCCCAGCAGGAAGCCGGACGCCCCGATCAGGGCTAAATACACAAGGCACCTGACAAGCCTCATCCCGCCACCTCCGCGCCCCGCTGGAAGGCGCGCATCTCCTCTTTCAGAAGGGAGATGTACTTTCTGAAAACCGCCGCGCAGACGGTCCGCTCCTCCTCCGGGAGCTTTTCCAGCGCCCTGCGCTCGGCGTTGAAAAGAGGCCGTACGACACCCTCGCCGTACCGCTTCCCCGCCTCCGTCAGGCAGATCCTTTTCCTGTTGCGGGTGCCGGGGATCACCGTGAGAAAGGCGAAGCCCTTGCGCACCATATGGCCGACGATGGTGTTCACCGTCTGCTTGGAGAGGGACAGGATGCCGCAGATATCCTGCTGGGAATAGCCGCCGTCCAGGGCGATCAGCGCGTACCAGATCCAAAACTCGTTTTCCGACATGCCGAACCGCCCCACGGCGCTGCGGTAGATGCCGATGAAGTCCTGGATCTCCAGATTGAGCATCTCCGGCGCTCTTATATCCTTCTTCACACGCGTCCCCCCTGTCCCCGGAGTAGAATCCGAAATAGGACTCTCCTATTGTAGCCCAATACGGACAACTTGTC
The DNA here is from genome assembly GCA_947631845.1 of uncultured Oscillospiraceae bacterium. Classification (GTDB taxonomy): domain Bacteria; phylum Bacillota; class Clostridia; order Oscillospirales; family Oscillospiraceae; genus RUG626. The sequence goes on from CANRMY010000017.1 coordinate 7,284, forward strand.
AATCATTTAACGGATCAATAATTTAATGGCAATGTCAGAGCGCCTGTACGGGCCGGACACCGGCCGGCCCGGTCACTCTTTGTCCGGCGGCTGACCGTCGTGGGCCGGCCACTGACACGCGGTCAGGGCCATATCGGTAAAGACCGCCCGGAAGGAGGAATCCTCCGGACTGCAGGCGTAGACGCCGAAGCGCACCTCCCCCGTGGCCGCGGCCAGGTGGCACACGCGCATCTGGGAGAAGGTCACCCCGTCCTGAGAGCACTCCAGGCGGAAATCGTCCTCCCGGCGGCTCAGGCGGTACCACATGGTCTTAACGGAATCGTCGATGACGGTGGTGGCCCAGTCCGACCAGCCGTTGTTGGTGACGACGCTCCCCAGATGCTGGATCCGCCCGTCCTCGTACTCCACGGACGCCTTCAGCCAGTTCTCGCTGTCCAGGTACAAAACCACGCCGCACTGGTCGAATCGCCGCTGACTGTCAAAGGCCGTCTTCACCGTGAAGGAGAAATATTTCTCCTCCGTGGTCATCTGAAAGACCGGCGCGTTGTCGTTCCGGAAGCGGTAATACGTCCTCTGCCACAAATCCGTGCGGGGCCTTGTGACCACCTCCACTGCGCCGTCCCGGATGAGGCATTCGGCGGGCTGTCTTGTCCATTCAAATTTTTCAAGCTCCAGCATAGCGTTTCCTCCTGTATTATTCTTCCCTCAAAGCTCCCTGCTCGTCCAATTTTTGGACGACTCCACCCGCTCGGGCGTTGTGGCCGTGCCGATCATGGGGGCGTCGTTGTCCACAAGGGCCAGCGCCGCCATCTCCGCCTCCGTCAGGGAGAAATCGAACACGTCGAAGTTTTCGCGTATCCGCTCCGGGCGGACGGATTTGGGGATGACCGCGATCCCCTGCTGGATCAAAAACCGCAGCGCCACCTGGACCGGCGTCTTGCCGTGGGCCCTCGCCGCCGCCTGGACAGCCGGCAGGGCGAACATGTCGTTGACGCGGCTCTGGCCCAGCGGGGCGTAGGCCTCATGGACCACGCCGTATTTGACCATCCACCGGTGGGCGGTCTTCTGCTGGCAGTAGAGATGCGTCTCCACCTGATCCACGGCGGGGGTCACCTGGCTCCAGTTGATCAGATCCACCAGCCTGTCCGGCGAGAAGTTGGACACGCCGATGGCCCGCAGAACGCCCTCCTGATAGAGCGCCTCCAGATCCCGCCACGCCGCGTACACATCCCCGAAGGGCCAGTGGATGAGCATCAGATCCAGATAGTCCAGGCCCATCCGCTCCAGGGACCGCCTGACGCTTTTGGCGCACTCCCCGCCGGCGTGGTTGCGGAACCACACCTTGGAGGTGATAAAAAGCTCGCTTCTCGCAACGCCGCTCGCCCGCACGGCCTCCCCTACGGCGCGCTCGTTGCCGTAATTCTGGGCGGTGTCTATGAGCCGGACGCCCGTCTCGATGGCCGTGGCGACGCTCCGCCGGCACGCCTCCGGATCCGTGATCTGATAGGTGCCGAAGCCCAGAAGCGGCATCGTCACGCCGTTGTTCAGTCTGATTTCCGTCATTTTGTTCCTCCTTCGTAAGTGTGCGTCTCTAAAAATGAGAGGACCTTGTCCACCGCTGTCGTCAGGGCCGCGCCGCCGAAGCCGTGGCCGGCGCCGGGGATCACCGTCAGCGCCACCCGCTCCTGTCCGTAGGCGGCCACAGCGCCGTCAATATATTTTTTCGCCACCAGGGCGTCCCGGTCGCCCCAGACGATGCACACATCCCCGCCGTAACCGCCTATGACCGCGAAGGGGTCCAGCTCCCGAATGGAGCCGATATATTCCGCGCCGATGGAGTACCCCATCAGCGGCGTATCCCGGACGGGCGCGGCGCGCCAGTCGTCGGGGATGTTCATGGCCGGGAAATACATAGCCAGGGCCGCGACCCTGTCCTTCAGCTCCGCCGCCGCCAGCGCCGCCACCAGGCCCCCCTGACTGCCGCCCAGGAGAAAGATCTGGCTCCCGTCCACATACGAAAGGCCCCCGATGTCCGCCACCGCCGCCGACAGATCCTCCACCATGGTGTACGGCGTATACGCCCGGGCGTCCCGTCCCGTGCTCTTGCCGCCCGCCTGCGCCCCGCAGAAGTCGAAGGCATAGCACACATACCCCCGGGAGGCGAACCGGCGGCATTCCGTGAGAAAGTCTGTGTAGTGCCCGTTGAAGCCGTGGCAGAGGATCACCGCGGGGTAGACCCCCTCCGCCTCCGGCCTCCAGATCTGTCCGTACAGGGCGATCTCACGCCCCTGGCTGTCGGTGTACGCCGCCGTATGGCTCTCCGTTGTGATCGTATAAGTAAAATCGTCAGGCAAGTCCCTGATCTTTCTGTCCACCGCGCTCCCCTCCCCGCGCCCGCAGGCGCTCATGATCCCCGCCACGGCCAGAACGGCCGCGACGACGCCGGGAAATCGTCTTGATCTCATATCCGCGCCCCCTTTTTCTCTTTAAAAAATAGTACCATCATCAGCCTGCTTTGTCAACGCCTCCCTCCCCGCCGCGCGGAGGAATCGTGCCCCCCAAAAAAGTCCTTCGCGCCCTTGCGAATTTCAACAAAAAATGGTATACTTGTGAAATGAACGCTGTAACACGGAGGCATCTATGAAAAAGCTTATTTCTCTGCTGCTCATCATCTGTCTGACGCTCTCCCTGGCTCCCGCGTCTCTGGCCGCCGAGGGCGTCGACTCCGCCGAAGGGGACGGCACCCGGTATTTCGTTGACCAGTACCACGATCAGGACATCGACCTCAAGACCCTGGAGGTCACGCCCGTCACCCAGGCGGACGCGGACAGGCTGTGTGCCGCGCTGAACGCGCTCCTGGCCGATCCCAACGCCACAGACGAGGCCGTGGACGCCGCCTTTCAGGCCATCGACACGGCCCGCGCCACCGCTCTGACCAACTATGAGTTCCTGTACTTCCGCAGTACCCTGGATGTGAATGACGCCTCGGCTGCGCGGCAGTCCTCCGACTACTACAACCTGGGCGTCGCCATCAGCGACATGCAGAGAACGGCCATTCGGGATATTCTCGCCTCCTCCCACGCCGCCTATTTCATCGAGGCCGAGGCGCTCACTGCCGCGCAGGTAAGCTACTACCGGAATTACGAGCCCATGACCGACCAGGAGAAGGCCCTCATCGCCCAGCTGAACGACATTGAGCCGGAATACAACGCCGCCTACGTCAACGGCATCCCCGTGACCTGCGAGGGGGTGGAGTACACCTTCGAAAGCCTGGACGAGGCCTACGCCGCCGGCCAGGTAGACGCCGATACAGCCAACACAATCTACGCGCTTCTGGTGGACGCCACAACCCGGGGCCTCGGCCAGCTCTACCTCAGGATGCTGGATGTGACCGGACGCATCGCCGATCTCTACGGCTATGACAACTACGCCGATTACGCCTATCCCAACGAGTACGGCAGGGACTTCACCCCCGAGGAGATCCAGGTCTACTTCGACGCCGTCAAGGAGTACATAGCGCCTCTGGCCGTGAAGCTCAGGCAGATCCGGGAAAATGATTTCACCGATTTTTATTTCTCCGGCGAAGAGGCCCAGGCCATCTACAACGGCGACTACACCGGCGAGGACACGCTGGACGACATTGAGGCCTGTCTTTCGGAGCTCAGCCCCGAGCTTCTGGAGTCCTTCCAATACATGCGCGAGCACAACCTCTATGATATTCAGCCGGACGCGGGCAAGAAATCCGGGGCCTACACCTCCCTCCTGGAAAGCTACGGCGCTCCCTACCTCTTTTCCTCCCCCGACGGGTATATGGGAGATCTCTCCACCGTCGTCCATGAGTTCGGCCATTATAACAACTTCTACTGGCATCCCTGCGGCTGGAACGACGCCACCGCCAACACCGATATCGCCGAAGTCCACTCCCAGGGTCTGGAGCTTCTATTCGCCCAGTTCTATGAGGACTTTTTCGGGAAGGAGGGCGCGGAGCTGGCCGAGGACACGCTGATGGACAGCCTTGTCACCTACGCCATCCTGTACGGGGCCTTCTTCGGCGAGCTGGAGCTGTACGCCCACACCACCCCCGGGGTCACCTACGAGGACATCTGTGACAAGTTCGCGGAGCTCAGCGGGGAATACCTGCTGGACGATCCCATGGACTGGCAGTCGCTGCCGCATCTCACCGTGCGGCCCCTCTATTATGTGAGCTACTCCGTCTCCGCCGCCGGCGCCGCCGCCTTCTGGCTGGAGGCCCAGGAAACAAGCTATGACGCGGCCCTGGATAAGTACCTCAGCTTTGTGGCGCTGGATCCCGCCATGGACTTCCAGGCGCAGTTCGAGGCCCTGGATCTGCCCGATCCCCTGTCCGCGGAGTTCATAGAGCAGCTGGCCGATGATTTGAGCGAGGCCCTGGACGTGGATGAGCGGGTGTATCCCAAGCTCTTCAGGGACGTGCCTGTGGACAGCGAATACTACGAATATATCACCTACCTCGCCCTTCGCCACTACCTGAACGGCGACGGCACGGGACGCTTCGATCCCGACGGCCCCGCCGACCGGGCCCAGATGATCCAGATGCTCTACAACTGCTTCGCCCTGAAGGGGGAGGAGAACACCAATCCCCTCACCGACATCGACGGCAAATGGTACGAGGACGCCGCCGCGTGGGCCTATACACGTCAGATCACCACCGGCTTTATCGACCCGGATACCGGAACTCTGGTCTTCGGCGGCGGCGACATTTTGGACAGGCAGACCATGTTCACCCTGCTCTGCCGGACGCTGGAGCGGTTCGGCATCTCCTGCGAGCCCGCGGGCTCCTATACATATACCGATCAGGTGGCCGGCTGGGCCCGGGACGCCGTGGACTTCCTCTATGAAAACAACATCATCGAGGCGGATGAGAACGGCGTCATCGGCGCCGCCGAGCCCGTGACCCGGGGCGACCTGGCGACGTACATCTACTGGCTCTTCCAGGTGGTAAACGGCTGAGTACACATCTTTCCCTCTCCATAGGAATATGGAGAGGGAAAATTTTAGGAGAGATTGATATTTAATTAACAATTTTTCATGAAACCTGTTGACATTCGCCGCGCTGTCTGCTATAATCATTAAAAAGCGTCTCATATGAGACAGTTTGGAGGGGAGCTATGACAAGCGCCCAGTTGGAGATCCTACAGGGGACGTTCCTGTTCCGGGGGCTTGAGGCGGACGAAATTGAGAAGCTTCTGGCAGGTCAGGCGCAGATCGGCGTCTACCGCAAGGGCGAGGTGGTCTACTCCCCCTCCCGCTTCCGCCGGGAGCTGGGGATCCTTATGCGGGGGGCTCTCACCGTGACCAAGGGGAGCCTGACCGTCAGCGAGCTTGGCCCGGGGGATCTTTTCGGCGCGGCGGCGCTGTTCACCGACGAGGAGCGCTACGTCTCCACCCTCACCGCCGCGCACCACTGCGAGGTGCTGTTCCTCTCCCAGGAGAGCGTCAGCCGGCTCATTGATGAGAGCGCGGCGGTACGGGAAAACTATCTGCGGTACCTGGCCCAGCGCATCCGCTTTCTCTCCGCCAAGGTGGACGCCCTGTCCTCCGGCTCCGGGGAGCGGAAGCTGTCGGGCTTTCTGCTGACCAACGCCGGGGAGGACGGCGTCATCACCGTCAAATCCCTGACGGACCTGGCCTCCCGGCTGGGCGTGGCCCGGGCCACGCTCTATCGGGAGCTGGATAAGCTCATGGACGCCGGCGTCATCGCCAAGTCCGGGAAGACCATCACCGTGTTAAAGCCGGAATCCTTAAAATAAACGATTAAAACAATTGTCGGCCAAAGGCCATCCGGCCTTTGCCGGCAGTTCAATAGGTTCCGTCTGGAAAGGATATAAAAAATGAAAAAGGTACTCATCTTACTGCTCACCCTCGCCCTGACCCTGTCCCTGGCCGCCTGCGGCGGGACGGGAAAGGACACCACGGACACATCGGACGACACAGCCTCAGACACCTCTGCCGACACCTCGGCCGATACGACGGAGGATACCTCTGCCGACACGACGGAGGATACCGCCGCCGACACCTCGGCGGATACGACGGAGGACACCGCCGGGCAGACGACGCCCACCGCCTATGATGTGAACTTCGCCGTGCTCACCGGCCCCACGGGCGTGGGCGCTGTCAGCCTCATGGAGAAAAACGACGCCGGCGAAACGCTCAACCGCTACACCGTCTCGGCCGTGGCGGACAACAGCCAGATCCAGAACGGCCTCATCAACGGCGACTATGACATCGCCGCCGTGGCCACCAACGTGGCCTCCGCCCTCTACAACAAGACCCAGGGACAGGTACAGGTCGTCGCCATCAACACGCTGGGCGTGCTGTACATCCTGGAGCGGGGCGACACCGTCCACGCCGTGGCGGATCTGAAGGGCAAGACCGTTTACTCCCCCGGCCAGGGCGCCAACCCCGAGTACGCCCTCCGGTATATCCTCACCAAGAACGGCCTCACCGTCAGCACCCCCACCGAGGAGGTCAAGGACGCGGACGTGCAACTGGTCTTTGAGGACGCCAGCGTCATCCAGACCAAAATGGCCGCCGGCGAGATCGATCTCTGTATGCTCCCCGTCCCCGCCGCCACCGCCGTGCTGATTCAGAATCAGGACGTGCGCTCGGCCCTGGATATGACAAAGGAATGGGACGCGCTCCAGACCGGCGGCCAGCTGACCATGGGGTGCGTGGCCGTCAGGACTGCCTTCGCCCAGGAGCATCCCGAAGCGGTCAAGCAGTTCCTCACCGACTATGAATCGTCCATCAGCGCCGTGAAGGCCGACGTGGAGCATGCCGCCGCCCTCTGCGAGCAGTACGGCATCGTCCCCAAGGCGGCCATCGCCAAGAGGGCCATCCCCGACTGCTCCCTGACGTTTATCGCCGGCGCGGATGTGCGCGCCACTCTGGAGCCCTACTATCAGGTGCTCTTTGACGCCAACCCCGCTTCGATTGGAGGGGCAATGCCCGATGACGCCTTCTACTGGCAGGCCGACTGAGAAAAGAAAGAATAAACTGTTGAAGCTCCTGGCCCCAGCCGTCTTTTGGCTGGGGCTGTGGCAGCTTGCGGCCATGGCGGTGGGCCAGTCCCTGCTGCTCCCCTCCCCCCTTCAGGTGGGGGCGCGGCTCTGGGAGCTGGCGGGGACGGCGCTTCTGTGGCAAAGCGCCCTGGCGACGCTTTTCAGGATCGTGGCGGGGACGCTTCTGGGCGTGGCCGCCGGCGCGGCGCTGGCCGTGCTGACCCATGTGAGCCGCCTGGCCGATATCCTCCTCTCCCCCGCCGTGCGGGTGCTCCGGGCCGCCCCGGTGGTCAGCTTCATCGTTCTGATCATCCTCTGGGCGGGCGCGGACAAGGTGCCCGTCATCATCTGCGCCATGATGGCGGCGCCGGTGGTGTGGGAAAATCTGCGGACGGGCCTGGCCTCCCCCTCCCCGGAGCTTCTGGAGATGGCGGCGGCCTACCGGATGGGCCCGCTCCGGCGGGCGCGGTACATCTATTTGCCGGCGGCCCTGCCCTATCTGCGCAGCGGCGTTCTCAGCTCCATCGGTCTGGCCTGGAAATCCGGCGCGGCGGCGGAGGTGCTCTGCACTCCCCGGCGGGCGCTGGGGAGCCAGATCTACTGGTCGAAGCTGTACCTGGAGATACCGTCCCTGTTCGCCTGGACGGCGGTGGTGGTGGCCCTGTCCCTGGCGGTGGAGGCGCTGGTGCGGCGGGCGTTGGAGAGAGGAGGCGGCAAATGAGGCTGGAGCACGTTTTCTTCTCCTACGGGGGCAAGACGATCCTGGACGGATTCACTCTTGAGCTTCCTGATTCGGGCGTCACGGCCCTGTCCGGCCCCTCCGGGTGCGGCAAAACCACCCTTCTGCGGCTTCTGGCTGGCCTGCTGACGCCCCAACGCGGGCGCGTCGAGGCGCCGGGCCCGGAGCGGACGGCCATCCTCTTCCAGGAGGACAGGCTCCTTCCCGGCTTCTCCGCCGCGGCCCAGCTGAGGGCCGTCCTGCCCAGGGGTGCCGGTTTCCGGGAGGCCCTGGAGGCCGTGGGGCTGGCCGCCGAGGCGGATACCCCGGTGGAGGCGCTGTCCGGCGGGATGAAGCGGCGGGTGGCCCTGGCCCGGACGCTGGCCTACGCCCGGGACAAGTCCCTGCTCCTGCTGGATGAGCCCTTCACCGGCGTGGACGCGGACAACGCAAGGCGCGTCATGGCGCGTCTGCGCGCCCTCCGGATCCCCATCCTCCTCTCCGCCCACGACGCGGAGTCCCTGGCCCTGGCGGACAGCGTGATTCGCCTTTCCGGCCCGCCCCTTTCGGTAATATCCGACAAAATTTGATAAGAATCTCTTTACCGGCCCCCCGTTTACTGTTATAATAAGGTAAACGGGGGTGTTATTATGGACATTTTCAAAAAATGGTGGTTCTATGTGATCGCGGGGGTGGTCATTTTACTGCTCCCCTTCGCCATCAAAACCGCCCTGGAGGATCCGGCGGACACGGCCCCGATCTCCCAGGATACCGCCGCCCAAGACACCGCAGCGCCGGACACCAAAGCGCCGGACACCACCCCGCCCGACACCGCCATCCGGGACACGGCGCCGGCAGATACCGCGAAGGACGACACTACCCCGCCGGATACGGGCGCGGCGGATACCTCGGCGTCCGATACCTCAGTTCCCGACACTTCAACTCCCGATACTTCAACTTCCGACACCTCAACTTCCGACACCTCAACGCCTGATACCGCTCCCCCGGACACCGCCGCTGAAACGCAGTCCACGGAGATCACCTATATTCTGAACACCAACACGAAGAAATTCCATCTCCCCGGCTGTTCCAGCGTGAAGGATATGAAGGACAAGAACCGGCAGGATTCCACCCTCACCCGCCAGGAGATCATCGACCTGGGCTACTCCCCCTGCGGGCGGTGCAAGCCGTAAGCGACCAGACAGCCAAAAGGAATGGGGCTCTGTTATGCCGATTTTAGACAGGGTATCGTCGGTTGCAAATCGTACACCTGGGTAAACTGTTTCTGCCGTTCCGGAGCGAGGTGGTGGCTGACCAGGATCAGCGTCAGCTCCGGGTTTGCCAGCAGGCTCTCCTCCACGATGCCCGCGTTCTTCTGATCCAGGGCGCTGGTGCCCTCGTCTACAAGGAGGATGGAGCGGTCGTGGATCAGCGCCCTGGCGATAGCCACACGCTGTTTCTGCCCGCCGGAGAGATTACTGCCGTCCTCGCCCACGATGGTATCCAAACCGTCCGGCATGGAGGCCAGATCACCCATGAGGGCACTGTCCCGCAGGGCCTTCTCCATCTGCTCGTCGGTAAACGTCTCGTCCAAAGTGATGTTATCTCGGATGGTGGAATTAAAGAGGAATACGTTCTGCTCAATGTAGCTCATCTGCTCCTGAAGCTGCTCCGGCGTGAACTCATGGGCGTCCGCGCCGTCGAATTGAATGGTTCCGCTGTAATCCGGCAGCCAGCCCAGCAGGAGCTTCAAAAGCGTGGACTTGCCGCACCCGGAGGGGCCGGTCAGAGCGTACTTGCCGCCCTTTCGGAAAGTGAGGGACAGGTCCCGGAGGACGGGTTTCTCGTCGTATTTGAAAGTAAGGTCATTTACGGTGATGGAGCTGTTGATTTCAGGAAGGCCGTTGCTTTCTTCGGCCTGAACACTGTCGCTATGAACGGTGATTTTTTCAAAATAGGGCTTTGTGGAGGAGAAGGACAGCAGGTACTGGGCCAGGCTGCCGACGCTGTTGGAGAGACCTCCCACCAGATTTCCCCCGCCCATCAGGGCGCCCTGGAGGATCACGCCCCGGATGGACAGCAAGCCGATCAAAAGATTGATGAGCATCTGACAGCCGACGTTTACACAGCCGAATCCGGCGGTTATGAAGGCCTTCACAGTTCTCAACCTGAACCTGGGCTTTTCTATCTGTTCACTGGCGCCCTCCGCGCCCTGGCGGAAGCGCGGTTCCCTGCCAAAGGCGCGCAGGACGTCGTACCCCGCCAGAATGTCCTTCAGCTTGCTTGTGGCCTTGGCTTGCTCCGTCTCACAGGCTTCGCCCAGCCTTTCCATGCGCCTGGTGAAAAGCTGTGGGGCAAACAGCATAACGGCCGCGTTTATAAGCGCCGCCACCAGCAGAGACCAGTGGAGCGTCAGCAGAGCGGCGACGCAGAAGATGGCGGTGGCCGCCAGATCCACACACTGATAGAAGGGGGTCCACGCCAGATCCTCCATCTGATTGACGTCGCTCACGAACCAGGACAGGTATTCCCCCGTGTCTTTCCCGTGGAACTCCACATGGGACTTATGAAGCAGCGTCGCCGCTATGTCCCTTCGGACCGCGTTATTCATGGCCCTGATGGCGCGGGCCTGGAAATAGTCCCGCAGACTGCCGATCCACAACAGGAGGACCCAGGCGCCCACCATCATCAGCATCCAAAAGATGAAATCGCTGAGATCGCGGTCGATGATGCCCTCAAAGGCCCGCATCATCAAAAGATCGTTTCCGACATCCAGGGCGCACACCACAAGCCCCGGCAGGATCGCCAAAAGATTGGCGCCCCAATATTTTTTCAGATAATAACGCATTGTAAGGACTCCTTTCTGTGATTTTCGTCATTCAGGTATTTTTGCTGCGTCTTCCCATTTTTCATCCGGCCCAAAGAGCGGCACCGGTTCGTACAGCCTAAAATAATTGGACTCCGACTGCATCAGGGTTCGCGCCAGCAGGAGGAACGGGATGAGCTTCCAAGGCTCCGCCGCTTCAAAGACGTGGGTTTCGCCGTCCTCCAGCTCCAACTCCATGGAGGACAGCAGCCCCACCGCCGCCAGCGATTCCAGGAGCGATTCCACATCCTCGTGGGGCAGGTCCAGGTGCTTCGTCACGACGCTGGACGAGAACCACCCGATTTTCCGATTGCAGACATACTCCAGCAGTTCGAGACAGCCAGGCCTGGCCAGGACCGAAAAGAGCGCGCGGCAGTCCTCCTTCGGCGCCAGCCACGGAGCCCAGCCGCCCTTCGGCCTGGGCCAGAGCGTCACGAAGGACAAATCCTCGGCGTGCACGTCGAAGAAAATGCCGCCCTGGGTCACGATCTGCGAGAGCATCAAAAGCTCACCGCCGTCGCCGTAAGCCAGTTTGCACGTCTCGGGGTAGTCCGTCTTCGGGAGTACGATCTCGCCGTCCGCCTCAGAGAGGAAATACTGCTTCGTGCGCCACACGAGATGACAGAATTGGTTCAGCCGTTCCTTGGCGGGGAACCCACGCAGCCACCGGCCCACCGCCTCCGCCGGGTCCTCCCGCTCCCCGCCCTCCATGCCAAAGAGGGCGTCGATGGTTACGCCCAGCTGCCGTGACAGCACTGGCAGCAGCTCCACATCCGGCGTGCCGCCCTTTTCCCACTTGCTCACGGCCTGGGCGGATACGCCCACCATGGTTCCTAACTGTTCCTGTGTGAGTCCGCGCTCTTTTCGTAGAGCGGCGATCCGCTCGCTCAATTCATATGCCATACAAAGCACCGTCCTTTCGTCTTGATGGTTGAATTATATCAAAAATGATGGTTGTATTCAATGGAGGCGTTTTTGAAAATTTTCAACTGTTGGTTGTATTTCTTAAACAGCAAAGGCGCGGCCGGGGGGCCGCGCCAATTTGTTTATCTGTATTTGCCCCGCGCACGGCGGGTTTTTTGCGCTTTATACCAGGAACATCAGAACGATGGAGGCCAGGCAGATGGCGGTAAAGGCGGTCATGCCGGGATTCAGCCACACCGCCCGGAGGCGGCCCCGGCGGGGGAGCTCCTGAGGGGCGGGGTCAAAGGAGGCGCGGCGGAACCGGACACAGAAGAGCACAAGACCGGCAACGAACAGCACCAGGATCACAAAGCCGAAGGCCATCAGGGGCAGGAGCTGATTTCCCAGCTCCAGGATGGCGGCGGTGTCGGACAGATCCAAATTGGTCAGCGCCTCCGGATCCACCCGTCCGATCACCCAGGGGGCCAGAACGCCGCCCAGGAAGTTGATGAGCATATGGATGGAGACGGAGAAGCGCAGGCGGCCTGTCTTCAGGTACACATACCCCAACACCAGGCCCAGGGCAAAGGCGTAGAAGAACTGGCTCAGATTGCCGTGGAAGAGGCCGAACATCAGCGCCGATGTGACCGCCGCCAGCCGTTCTCCATAGACGTTCATCCGGTCGATGAGCTGTTTGCGGAAGACGTATTCCTCGATGAGCGGGGCCAGGATCACCATGACCAGCGCCTGCAAAAGCGGGTACTCGCCGCCGGTGAAGGTATCCAGGGGATTGGCCGAGGCGGCCCCGGAGGCGGACTGGAGGAGGCTCAGGAGCAGCGTTCCCGCAAGGTTGCTGGCGTACATCACAAAGACGGCGATGATGGCGATGATGGCGAAATGCCCCGCGCCCAGGGGCTTTTTCTCCCGGGGCGACGCGGGGACCTTCCGGATCACCAAAAGCCCCAGGGGGACGGCCAGGACGTACATGGGCGCGAAGGTGGTCAGCCACAGCATCCAGCCTGGCTCGCCGCCCTCCGGCCAGATGAGGTAGGTCACAACGCCGAAGAGGAGCTGGAAGACGGCGGCGGAGGCATAAATGACGAACGCGCCCAGCCCTAAGCGGGAGAACCGTTTTTTGGCCTCGTTCAGATCCCCGTCGCCGGCGGCTCTCACCTTTCCGCCCTTGGGGTCGATGAAGATCGGCGCCAGGGCGAAGAAGATCAGGCCCAGGGCCACGTTGCAGAGCGCCGCGCACAGGATGGCCGCGGGGGCGGCGTGGAACACCGTCATCCCCACCACAGCGATGACCGCGTCCGGCAGGAGGCCGAAGTAGATGAACATGATCTGAATGACCTGCTTGAGCATCTTCCCGGCGGAGACGGGCACGGAGAGATTGATGAAGACGCCCACGGCGGTGGCATAGAAGTCCACGGAGACGATGGCGGGCACCGCCAGCAGGGCGTAGAGCAAATTTGACCCGCCCAGGATTGCCCCCAGGAGCATAGCCGGAAGCACATCCAGGGCGCAGCAGACGGTACTCCCCATCAGCGACCAGAACAACTTGGCCCAGGTGGACTCGGGGATCAGCAGGAAGAAGCCCATGCCCGTGTCCTGGGCCAGGGGGTTGCCCAGGGACCGGAAGAAGGCCAGCGCCCCCACGGTCAGGGCCATGGGGATCAGAGGGTCGGTGTGGGCGGCGAACCGGCACACGGCGGCCACCAGCAGGGCGGCGGCGATGTACGTCTCCATGGTCTTGGTGAGAAAGCCCAGGTGGGCGAAGCGGCGGCGGTTATACATGGTCTTCCAGAAGTAGATGTTGGCGCCGCGTCCCCGGTTCAGGCCGTCCCGCAGAAGCTTTTCGTTCCGGTCCTTCTTGCGCCGGACGGCCACGCCGGTGGCTTCGGACTGGGCGGCGGCCATCAGCTCCGCCCGCTCCTCGCTCTTGGCCATGGCGTCCTCGTAGAAGTCGGCCTTGATGTTCCAGATGATATAAATGAGCAGGCCGCCGCCCACAAGCAGGGCCAGCAGGGACAGGAGCGCGCCGGTCAGATCCCCCCGGACGGCGAAGCCGGCAAAGCCCTTGATCCAGCCCCAGAAGGGGATGAAGCGGGTGACGGGGGCGTTGAAGAAGCTGTTTGCCGCCGCCAGCCACCCCTCCTCCGTCCGGGAGGCGTAGAGGATGAAGGCCACGGCGATCGCCGCCACCAGCAGGTAGAGCCCCCGGCGGAGATTGCGCTTCACGGCGGGATAGGTGGCGGAGAGAGTGTAGAGGGCCAGCTGGATCAGCACGCCGAAGGCCACGGTGAGGCACCAGGCCGCTATCAGCGCCAACGCCGACCACAGGCTGAGGCCCAGGTTCATTACCAGGTTGGGGAGTTGAAAGAGCATATAGACGCTCCCTAAGATCCCCACGCCCATTTGGGTGGCCAGCCGGAACATCAGCACCGACTGGGGCCGCATGGGCGACGGAAACAGCAGATTCACGTCCGCCGGCTGGAAGATGGCGCTGCCGTTCATGTCCGCGTTCAGGGCATAGAAGAAGAAAATCACCATCACAAGGGCGCCCGCCGCCAGCTCCACTATAGCGGCGGCTTCTTCAGGATCCGGCGTCTCGGCGGGATCCTCTATTTCGCCGGCGATCTCCCCCTCCGGGGGCAGATCCTCCGGCTCTTCGCCGTCCACCAGCGCCGCGATCAGGCCGATGGCCACACCCAGCACGACGCAGACCAGGAAAAACACAAGCACCCAGGTCTTAAAGAGCTTTTTCAGCTGGTTTTTGAAGGTGTGGAGGGCGTAATATCCGAAAAAGCTCATTCCGGCGTCCCCTCCTCCGGCGCGCCGGCGCTCTGCCCCTCGGTCACGTCAAAGAAGAGCTGCTCCAGCGTCTCGCCCCGCTCCGCCAGCTCCTCCCGGCCCACGTTGGCCCGGATCTGTCCGGCGTCCATGATGAGGGCCCGGTCCCACAGCATATCCACGCTGTCGATGATGTGGGTGCTGACCAGGAGGGTACAGCCCCGAGAGCGCAGCTCCTCGATGATGAGCTTCAGCTCCTTGATGGCGTGGGGGTCCAGGCCGATCATGGGCTCGTCCAGGAGGATGACACGCGGCTCCGGCAGGAGGCCCAGGCAGATGTTCAGCTTCTGCTGCATCCCCTTGGACAGCTCGTCGCCGAATTTGCGCCGCTTGTCCTCCAGCTCGAAGCGGCGAAAAAGCTCGTCGATGCGGCCCTTGTAGTCCGTCAGCTTATAGGCCCGGGCCAGGAACTCCATGTGCTCGGACACCGTCAGGTTGGGGTACAGGGACGGCATCTCCGGGATGTAGCCCAGCAGGCGGCGGGCCTCCACCGTCTTGTTGGGGTATCCCCCCACGGTGATGGCGCCCTCAAACTTGAGAAAGCCGATGACGGACTTCATCAGGGTGCTTTTCCCCGCGCCGTTGGGGCCTAAAAGCACCGTGACACTCCCCGGCTCCAGGCGAAAGCTCACGTCGTCGCAGGCCGTGACCTTGCCGTATTTTTTGGTGACATGGGAAACTTCAAGCATCAGGTATACCTCCGTTCTTTTCCGTAGGCCGGACCACACAAAAAAACGCGCGGCAATTACGCCGCGCGCGAAAAACGCGGCCCGACCTTCTGTTGCCACACAGTTACATCCAGACAGGAATGCGGTCAAGGCATACGTTTTTACCCATAGTATGCCCGTCTGAATGTGTATTTAACTGTGTGGCAAATTCAATATAGCACATTTTGTCAAATTTGTAAAGGACACAGAACGCGAAAAGATGTCCGCTTGAAACATTTTTCTGTGGCGCACAGCAACAAAGCGCCCCCGCCGGACGACGGGGGCGCATCTATAAAAGTTACTTTTCCATGGTCAGGTACGCGGTCAGGATCTTGGCCAATTCACAGCGTTTGGCGTTTCCGGCGGGGTCGAAGGCGCCATCGTCCTTGCCGTTGACGATCTTGTTCATACTGCACCAGGCCACCGCCTCGTAGGCCCAGGCGCTCACCTTGGCGCTGTCGGAGAACGGCAGCGGGAACATCCACGCGCCGGTGAAGCCGCCGCCCTTGTACTGCTCGTAGCGGTAGAGCATCGCCGTCAGCTCCTCGCGGTTCACCGGCCTGTCGGGCCGCAGGGTGCCGTCTTCATAGCCGTCTATGATGCCCTCGCTGGCCGCCCAGCGGACAGCCTCGGTGTACCACTGGCCCTCCTTCACGTCGCTGAACTGCATCAGGTAGTCCACAACGGGGTTTTTCTCCCGGTTCCAGAGGGTCATGATCACGGCGGCGCGGGTAACGGCGCCGTTGGGATCGAAGAGGCCCCGGTCGTTGCCGTGCATCAGGCCGTTTTCGATGACGTAATCGGTGTATTTGTGGTTTTTTCATAGGTATTCCTCCTGGTTCCGTTATGAAAGACCATCGTACCATTGTGGAACACAATGGGCGCGAAATGCCGCGGGACGGGGATCTCCCCGTTGACGCCGGTCAGCACCACCGCGGCGGCGTCCATGCTTCCGGCATGGTATCCTTATCGTAGAAGCGGTACCGGTGCTTTCCCCCCTGCTTTGCGGCGTACAGCGCCGCGTCCGCCGCCCGGTAGAGCCTGTCGTACAGGGCCCCTTCGGCGGCGGAGAGCGCCACGCCCATAGAGACGGTGATGCTGCGCCCCTCTATCTCAAAGCAGAGGTTGTTGTAGATACGGTCGATGGTGCTCTCGATCCGGCCGTTGTAATCCAGGAACAGAAAAAACTCCTCCCCGCCCGCGCGGCAGCAGATATCGGAGCTTCGGACGCTGTGGCTCATGCGCCGGGCCAGCTCCCGGAGCACCTGGTCGCCGAACATGTGGCCCAGCTGGTCGTTGACACGCTTGAAATCGTCGATGTCGATCTCCGCCAGGGCGAAGCGGCCATGGGGCTCCTCTTTCATCCGCAGCTCGATCTGCTCCCTGGCGCTGCCCCGGTTCAAAAGTCCCGTCAGGGAATCCCGGGTCGCCTTTTGGGTGAGCTCCTCCATCTTCAAATGGGCGTCATGGATGTCCATGACGATCCCCAGGACCCCCTCACAGAGGGGCACGTCGTCGGTGGACCAGAGCGTCTGTGCCACGACCCGGTGCCAGCGGGAGGCGCCGTTGTAGTGCAGGACGCACTCCACCCGGACCCGCGGATTTTCGGGGGTGGTGGATCTGAAATGCTCCTCCAGATCCTCCCAGCCCCCCTTCCCCAGCACACGGGTCAGGGCCTCATCCCGGGCGGGGTTCACGATGGTTTCATTCAGTCCCAGCTTTTTCGCGCCCCACTCCGAAAGGGTGATCATGGGAGGAAAAGCGGTATACTCGAACCGGATCGCCTCTGTCATGGCGGCGTAGAAGCTGTTGCGTACCCGCTCCTTGTCCAAAAGCCGGAGGGTCCTCTCGGAGGCGCTTCCGCCCACCCTTTTCACCGTCTCCGTGGTGACGCTCCGGAGCTTTCTGCTCCTGGCATCGGCGATGGAGCCGGATCGGAGGGCCGCGCGGATCTGGGCGGAGTGCTCCCGGAGGCACTCCAGAAGAAGCGGGTTGAAGGATCCGCATTCGCCGCCCACGATCATCTCCACGGTCTTTTCATGGGTAAGCGCCGGCTTGTAGACCCGCGTGCTGGTCAGCGCGTCGTAGACGTCCGCCAAAGCGACGATCTGGGCGGAGATTGGGATGTCGTCGCCCCGCAGGCCGTCCGGGTAGCCGCGCCCGTCCCAGCGCTCGTGGTGCCAGCGGCAGATCTCACAGGCCACCCGCACCAGCTTTTCATCCTTGTACCCCGGCAGGCCGCTGAGCATCTCGGCCCCGATGGCGGAGTGCTTTTTCATTTCCGCGAATTCCTCCGGCGTCAGCCGTCCGGGCTTATTCAGGATATTCTCACTGATGGCGATCTTCCCGATGTCGTGGAGGGCCGAGGCGGTGCTGATGATGGAGATGTCGTCGGAGGTGAGGTTGTATTTGTCCGACTTCTCCAGGACATAGCCCAGCAGCAGATCCGTGAGCTTCCGCACGTGGATGATGTGCGGGCCGCTCTCACCGTTGCGGAACTCCACGATATGGCTGAGGATATCGATCACCAGGTCGTTGTTCTTTTCCTTCTCGTAGATCTGTTCCTCCACCATGCCGAGGAGCTGTTTCCGCTTGGCGTACAGCAGCAGGGTGTTGATGACCCGGCGCCGGACCACCAGGGTATCAAAGGGCCGGGCGATAAAATCCGCCGCGCCCAGCGCGTAGGCCCGCTCCACCTGGGGGGAGGCGTTTTCGGCGGAGATGATGATCACGGGGAGATCTTCGATCCAACGGTTTTTCTTCATGGCCTCCAGCACACCGAAGCCGTCCAGATGGGGCATGACGATATCCAGAAGCACCAGCGACAGCTGTGCGTGCGTTTTCTTCATCATGGTAATGGCCTGCAGGCCGTCCTCCGCCTCTACGACGTCGTACCCGTCGCACAGCATATCCGCCAGAAGTGAACGGTTCATCTCCGAATCGTCTACGATCAGTATTTTTTCCTTCTTCATGATGGCAGGGGTTCCTTTCTCCCGACTTCCCGGCTTGGAATTTATTTGAGCTCCTCCGTCCCGTATTTTCGCCTTGCCCCCCATCCCCCGCTGTATCCCGGAGGCAAAAACGCCCCCGGGATATCCGGTATTCCATATTATTCAAACATCGGCGAGGCGGAGACTTCGCCCGACCACAGTTCGTCGGAGTAGTCGCTGAACACCGTGAAGGAGAATGTGACAACGGTTTTTTCGTCCCCTGCTCCTGAAACCTCAAATTTCAGCTCCTTCAGCTTCAAAACGCCCCTGGCGCCGTAGATGTCGCTGTAGGCGTCCCGGGACAGGACCTGTTTTGTGACCGTCGTTGTACCTCCGGAACTATTCTCATATGTATACTCCGCCGCCAGCTTGCCGTCCTCCAGCTTGATTTCGGCGTTCTCGCCGGAGAACGCGCTTTTTTCCAAAGCAAGTGTACCGCCAGCGGTGTTATCCTTATCGACTTTCCCCAGCCTTATCTCGTTGGAGACGGCCTCGATGACGGTGGAGGCCAGGATCTCGGCGTTGGCCGCCTCGGTCATGCGGTTGTAATGGGACATCACGGCGCTGGCGGCGGCCACGCCGCCGGCGGTCACCATGGACATGATGAGCAGGGCCGCCAGCATTTCCAGGATCGTCATGCCCCGTCGGGCTTTGAGCTTCCTTCTCATGGCGTCTCCTTATACAGGGCAAGGCTGTTGTCCTCGGATCTATAGATTTCGACACTCGTCGAATCAACAACGGTGTCAGCGTCGTCGGTAATAACGACCGTATACGTGCCGCCGGCCTTTGTAGAATCCGTCAACGCCTCCACCCGGCTCAGCGCCTCATAAAACTCATCATCCTTCCGCCGCGCGGTCAGGTTGATGCCGGCGGAGGCCGTGGACATGGTCGCCAGGAGCAGCGCAGCCAGGGTGATAATGAGCAGCGCGATCAGGACCTCGGCCAGCGTCTCGCCCCGGCGGGATCTGAATTTTCTCATGAACAGTCTCCTTTCGGCTCAGGCGGGAGCCTTCTCAAAGGTGATCTGACGGTCCGCCCCGGACCAGGCGAGGGTCAGCGTCACCGTCGTGGTGGTCTCGCGCGTACCCGTTTCGGCGGTTCCGGAAGTCACTACTTCCGGTTCCTCCATCTTCGTTTCGACCTAACCGGGCCACTCCACCTTCAACGGGTACGCGCTGCCGTCCTTGGTGGACAGGTACGCGATCAGGTTAAATGGCCCGTCAGCAGTCCCGTTTCTCATGTTAACGTTGACCTCGTAAACGGAATCGGCCCACTCGGCATCCGCTAACCCCGATCTGTCCAGGTCGATGGTATAATTCTTATCGACATCTGTGGGAACGACCCCAAACGAAGTCGGGTCTATATTGTCCCGCCACCCGGCGGGCAGACAGTTTTGGAGCATCAAATTCTGAAAATAAGTAATACCCGTACTCGGGTCTAATGTGATCTCGTATTTTGGATCTTCAAACTCCGTTACCCCTGCTGCGTTAACAGTCCACTTCACCGTCTCCTTACGCGTCACCTCAATTGTGACCTTGCCCTTATCGCTGTTCATCCACCCCTGCAGGACCTTCAGCGCGGAGGCGGCGGAGAAATACTGTCGCTGCTCGTCCTCCAGGTGGGTGTAGCGGCCCACGTTGGAGGAGGCGGCGGTCAGGGCCGCGGTACCGGCCAGCAGGCACAGCAGGAACACCAGCAGGGCGAAGACCATGGAGGCGCCCCGGCGGCTTTTCAGCTTCTCAGAGATGCGCTTCATGCGTTATCCTCCTCCTGCTCCCGGTAGAGGGCATAGCCGAAGATCTCCCGCTCCAGCCAGTCGCCGTAGTGGAGCATGGGGGTGTCGGCGGTGGCAGACAGCATGGGATAGGGATAGGGCGTGGTGAGGTCCGCCGTGTCAGCCGTCTGCTTATACGGGAAGGCGGCATAGGCGGGGTTTTCAGGGTCGGGGCTGGGGCTGTACCAGGTACCGCCCAGAGTGAGAGTGCCAGTGCCGGACTTCATCCCGGAGAGCTGCTTGGGGGTCAGGCCATTGCCGCTGTCATCGGCATACTTCACCCCTGCCTGACGGACGTAGTAGGCATCGGTGGACTCAGCCGCGCCGTAGACGGTGACGGAACCGTCCCTGCTGCCACTGGCAACAGCGGAGCCGAGGCGGGTGACGGAGTAGCTGTTGTTGATACTAAGAGATCTGTCCGCTTCGGCCACGAGGCCGCCAACAGCGCCGGAGGCGTTGGCGATAACGCCGGCGGCATAGGA
Source organism: uncultured Oscillospiraceae bacterium (assembly GCA_947631845.1). Lineage (GTDB taxonomy): Bacteria > Bacillota > Clostridia > Oscillospirales > Oscillospiraceae > RUG626. The sequence goes on from CANRMY010000017.1 coordinate 27,617, forward strand.
ATTGCTGATCGTGCCAACTCCTTCTTCTTTGCCCGTGAGGCCGCCCGCACACCCGTTACTATCAATATAGCTTGCGGCGTATGAAAAGCTTATCACGGATGTGCCGGTAGACGCGCCGACAAGGCCTCCGGCGGCGGCGTCCGCTCCTTCAGCCTTGATCGCGGTGGAGGCAAAGCTGTTGGAGATTTCACAACCGTCGGCGGCGCCCACAAGGCCGCCAACGGTTTCGCCGGTGATCAGGGGGGCGCCATCAGCATCAGCAGCCGTAAAACCGGTGTCATTATCATCCATCAGGTAGACCCGGCAGTTGAGAATGTTGAAATTTACAAGCCTCGCCGCAAGAGCGCCGCCGGCGCCTGTTGTGTTGACAAGGACGATATTCTCAAGCTTAGAATATCTACCGGCAGGGGCGGTCAGGGTGTCGAACATGCCGCCGGAGGCGCCCGCTTTCGCGGTCAGGTTCTTAATGGGCAGACTGTTCCCGTTGTAACCTTCCAGGTACTCGTTGTTAATGGGGGTGAAGTTTATAGCGGGGTATGTAGTCTTCCAGGAATATACAGATTCCTCCCCTGACGCGGGAGCCCTATTAAAGTCGATCTCCTGAAGCTGAACGGCTTTTGTGATATTATCTTTTACGCCGGAGGCGGCCTCGTTCAGATTCTGGAGATGCCGTCCGTAGGCGATGCGGGCGGTTTTTGTAGTATCCTCGATGGACGCGAAGAGGCTGTTGGTGGTGGCGGTGGCGGTCTGGGAGAGGTACTGCAAGCCCGGATCGGTGCAGTAGGCCGTTACGGTGATGGTGATGTCCTCACCGGGGATAAGTGTATTATCATCGTTCCAAGCACTGAACGCTTTGCCGTATTCCCAGCCGGCGCCGCCTGTATGCATCGCGGCATCTTTTCCGGTATATGATTTGAACGTGTCCAGCACGAGATCGCCCGTCCGGTCAAGACCAAGTTTAACCCATTTGCTCGCGTCGTTACTTTTCGCGAAAAGAACTTTTGTCTCCTTGCTGGATTGACCGGTTATGGAAATCGCAAGTCCGATTTTACCGTCAATTTCAGTCTTGTCAGATTCCGGCATCTTGATCCGCAGCACCAGCTCTTCGCCGTTGAGGACGGTAAGCTGGGGGATGGGCATCTGGCCCACCTTGGCGTAGTCGGTGCCGGAGCCGCCGCAGCAGCCCAGGCGATAGTTCAGCTTCAGGCGGTCGTCGAACGCGCGGGGCTCGTGGGTAAAATCACCCTCGTCTTTAAACTCCTTCTCGTCGGAATACCAGACGGCGTAGACCGCGCCGGTCTTGCGGTTGTACTCCACGATATAGCGCCCGTTCTCCAGCTCCCTGTCGATGGAGCCGCCGGGGAGGATGCGCTTGAGGGCGTCCTGATGGGCGGGTGCTATGGAATCCAGGAAGCGGAGATCTTTGGGGTCGCCGTGGCTCGGATCGGGCGCTTCCGCTCCGGAGGCGTCCGTTATTTTCGGAAAATCGGAGGGGGCAGGAACTTCACCGGATATATGATTCCCATCCGCATCCTTCGCGAAGTCCTCCAGCTCCCCGTTGCCGGCCATGGCGGTCAAGCTGTTTTGGGCGGCCAGAAAGATGGACTGAGCGGAACCGTCCATTTTTTTCAGATCAACGCGCTTGACGGCGCCGGCGACGGCGGGCACGCCGACCGCAAGGACAAGGGCGACGATCGCCACGACCACAACAACTTCAACCAGCGTGAAGCCCTTGCGGGATCTTCTGTTCCCCTTCAGGCCCATACTTTCCAACCTCCCATCAAAAGGACAAAACCCGACGGTCAGTTTTCCGCGGTCCCGTCGGCGCGGACATATTCATAAAACGTCACGACCCCGCTGACTCTCAGGCGGCCTCCGTAAAGGCTCTCCTCCAGGGGGGTCATGGTGAAGCTGTTCAGCAGGCAGCGCCAGCCGGTGCCGGTCACGTCCCGCAAAAGGCGGCGGGCGTCCTGATAGCTCTCCGCGGTACAGGTGAAGCTGATGGAGCGGGCGGCCACGTTATCGCGGACGCTGGCCTGGCCGAAGCTGAAATCCGGGCCGGTGCCGGCAAAGATCACGTCCAGCTTGCGCATGAGCGTCTCGATGTTGCTGTAGGCGGGCATGACGCTGATCTGGTCCTGGGGCCGAGCGAGGATCCGGTCAAGCTCCGTCTTCATGTTGGAATACTCCGCGGCCTTGACCGCGGCCTCGGACAGCCGCTTATCCACTTTCTCGGACTCGTGCTCGATCTGCTCCATGCGGTTGACGATGGGATAATGGACCACCAGGAAATAGAGGGCCACGAGCACCGCCAGCAGCAGCGCCAGGAGGATCAGCTTTTCCCGGCGGGTAAACGAACGGTTCAGGAAATCAGACATCACCGCTCGCCTCCTTCGTCAATTTCGGCATTTTTAAATACGATGGTCACGGTGGCGTAGGGGCGCAAGTTGGCGGCCTCGCCGCCGGCGGCGGATCTGTCGTCGTTATAGCCGGCGGTGGAGACGGTGACCCGGTCCACCAGGGGGTTGGCCTCCAGCCGGGCGATCATGGTGGACACCTCATTCAGCGTCAGGCCCGTGAGGGTGGTGGAGAAGACGTTGCCGGTGACGGAGACGGACTGGGTCTCGCTGTAGGGGATGATGTCGGACTCCAGAAGGTCCAGGATCTCCTGCCGGTCGGCGATGGTGTTGTCAAAGCCCTCGCAGGTGTACCGGTTATACTGCTCCTTCACCTGGTCATAGTCGGCGTAGGAGGCCTGGAGGGCCCGGAGGGTGGCCTGGCGGTTGGCCAGCTCGTGCTCGGCGGCTCTCAGGCGCGCGCAGCGGTCGGCCACGGCGAATTTGCCGATCACCAGCGCCAGAACCGCGATGATGAGGACGGCGGGGATCACGCGGCTGAGACGCAGCGCGCTCTTCTCCTTCATCACCAGGTTCAGCGTGGTTTTGGACGGCACGGTCTGTTTGCCGCGCCTGGCGCGGGGCTTGCTTTCGGTTTTGACGCTCATGCTGCCGTCTCCTTTCACTGTAAGGCCGCGCCCACGGCGGAGGCCGCCAGAGACGCGTCTGTCTCCAGGTTGCCGGGCAGGTCGGGCCAAAATTCCGTCATGCTCACAAGGGGCAGATTCAGCGTGGCGCGGAGGGCCTCGATCAGCTCCTGATTCCGGATGCCGCCGCCGCAGCAGTGGATGTGCAGCGGCTCCTGGCCGCCGGAGCTGAAGCGCTGGAAGTTCACGGCCTTCAGCACCTCCACCGCGATGGCGTTGTACACGTCCCGGCACCGGGGCAGGGCCAGACAGCCCTCGTGGCCGGTCTCCCGGTAGGTGACGGCGGTGTGGAGATCCACGTTGAATTCCTCGGCGATCACGTCGTCCAGGGCGGAGAGACCGTAATCCAGGGTGCGCAGGCCCTCGAACCGGTCGCCCTCGAACATGTAAAGGCGCACGGCGCTGTGGCCCAGATCCAGGATGCAGTGCCTGTGGCCGGTCTCACCACCGAAGCGGGCCAGATTGATGAGGGCCAGCTCGTCCGGGACGGCGGTTTTCAGCCGGAAGCCGGCCCGGTGGAAGGCGGCGGCGTAGTCGGCCATATCCCGCTTGGACACGGCGGCGGCCATCAGATCCAACCCCTCGGCCTCCCCTGCCTCCCCTTCCCCGCCGCCGTCCCGGAGGGCGAGGGCGGTGGAGCTGACCAGGGCGTAGTCGTAGAAGTAGTCCTCCCGGGCGCCGGTGATGTACTCGTGGAACTCATAGGGGAGGTTGAACCTGAGCTGCTTCTCCGTCATGAGAGCGGTGGTGAAGCGCCGGCAGCAGCACACATCGGGAGGCAGCACAAGCGCCGCGTCCCGGACGCGGACACGGTGCCGGCGGCGAAGCTGACGCATCAGGTCGCTGAGCGCCTCATAGGAGAGGATCCTCCCGTCCCGAACAAGGCCCTCGGGCAGGGCCTCGGAGATCACGGCCCTGATGGCGCCGTTCTCGACCACAGCCACATGGATATCGCGGCTGCCGATCTCAACGCCTGCGCGTTTTCCTCTTTTTGGATTCATACTTGTCTCCTTTCACAGCCAGTAACGCGCCGTCGGCGCATTATTCTCAGGAAAAATCTATACAAACAGCCCCATATACCACTCCACCAGCGCCGGGCCCCAGAGCAGGGCGGGGACGGCGGCGGCGGCGATAGTCGGTCCAAAGGGGAAGGGCTGTCCGCGCCGGGCGCGGACGCGTCCAAAAACGAGGCCCAGAAGGCAGGACGCCAGCACCAGCACCAGATCCACGGCGGGGCCGGCGTAGAGGCCCAGCATGGCGAAGAGCTTGATGTCGCCCCCGCCCATGGTCTCCCGCTTCATGAGCTTATCCATCAGCAGGACAAAGAGGAGCAGGAGCCCGCCCGGAAGGAGGCCGCCCAGGAGCCCGCGCGTGAGGCTTTTCAGGGGATCCGGCTCCAGGGGCAGGCACACCGCCCACAGGAGCGCGCCGAAGGCCAGCGGGAGATTGGGGATCTCCATGGTCTCCAGGTCGATGAGAGCCAGCAGCAGCAGGAGGGCGAAGAGCAGGCAATATTCCACGGTCCGCTGGCTCAGGCCGAACCGGACAGCCGCCGCCGTGAAGGCCAGGGCCAGCAGGAGCTCGGTCAGCGGGTACCGGGCGGAGATCTTCTCCCCGCAGAAGCGGCACTTGCCCCGCAGGCACAGCCAGCTGACGATGGGCGCCAGGTCCCGGACCCCCAGGGTGTGGCCGCAGGCCATGCAGTGGCTGCGGCCCCGGGCCAGCTTCTCCCCCCGGACCCGCCGGGAGGCGGCGCAGTTGACGAAGCTGCCGCCGCAGGCCCCGCAGAGGAACACAAGCAAAATGAGGTACGCCCCGGCGGCGGGGGGCATGGCGGAAATGGGCATACTTTTCTCCTTATACCGGAACCAGATCCGCCTCCAGGCTGGCCACGACCGCCTGGACGGTGTAGACCGTGTTCCGCAGTCCGTTTGTCAGGCCGCTGGACGGCGTCACGCGGGAGAAGGGGTCCGACCGGTTCATCTTCTCCGGGACAGGGTAGAAGGTATCGGAGGACCCGGCGAGGATGGGGGCCGTCACGGTCCCCTCGGCGATGCCGTTCACGTAGGCGGCGATATCGTCCACCACGAAGAGTTCCAGGGAGACGATGTTCTTGTTCCCGTCCATCCGGGCAAGGGCCACCCAGCCGGTCCTCAAGCCCTCGTTGATCCGCCGGGGCGGGTCGCTGGCGTCCAGACCGCCAATACCGGCCTGGATCTGTATCTTGGCCTCGGTCAGGACCCTGTTCACGTTGGCCCGGTTCTCCCGCCAGCGCATGTCGGCGGCGAACCACCGGCACAGGGGGACGGCCAGGGCGATGAGCAGGGCGATGACGACGAGCACCGCCGCCACCTCCACGAAGGACACCGGGTCACCCCGGCTCAGCTCCAGCTTTTCCTTTTGACCGGTCATAGGGGCCTCCTTTCCGGTGAGGTGTGATGAAACGGGGGAAAAGGGCCGGGCTCCGGTCCCTTTCCCCCGCCCCCGGCGGAACCTCCGCCGGGGGGCGGTTTTTTCATGTTGTTAAAGGGTCCGGTTCAGTCCACCGGATCGAGGTCGGTAATGACAGCCTGGACGGTGTACACTTTGTTGCCGTCGCCAGTCGTCGGCTTGATCGTGGCAAAGGGATCGGTAGAAACGTCCGACAGCTCGGCAAAACCGCTCGCTCCATCGATTCCATTGGATGAGCCGGCAATGTCACCTGGCGCGATCCCATTTTTATTTGCGTCTTTATTGACCACATAGACTGTCAGATCCGTAACGTCACCGTTGTTATTTACATTGGCGATCGCGATCCACTGTTTGTCGGCCGCGAGACCCTGATTAAGCTTCGTCTCGCCTTTAGCGGAATCGGCCTCATCCAACCGGGTCAGGATATGGGCCACGCCGGCGGAACGGACGGTGCGGACGTTGGCCTGGTTCACGCGGAGGTTGGCGTCGGCCACCATGCCGGAGAACACCGGGACCGCGATGGCGATCAGGATGGCCAGGATGGCGATGACCACCAGCAGCTCGGCCAGGGTAAAGCCACGGCTGTTGTTCTTCCGGAACAGTTTCTTCATGTTATGATTTCTCCTTTCAGAATGATTGATTTACTCTGCGGGGTCGAGGTCCGTGATCTCGGCCTGGACCCAGTAGACCTTTTCGGCGCCGTCGGAGCCGGAGGAGGGCTTCAGCGTGGCAAAGCCGGAGGTCACGTCGTCCGACATCGCGTAAAACCCTTCATAGGCTTCACCGGGAGCTGCCCACTTTGGAAAATCCGGCTGCCGCGTATAGATGCCATTATAGGTCGAACCACCCGTGATCTTATGGCTCACAAACACCTTGAGATCGGAAACGTCGCCGCTGTTGTTCACCGCGGCATAGGCAACCCAGCAATTACCGGGATCCAAACCCTTGTTGAGCTTTAGAGCCGCTCCTCCAATATCCCCCCGGTCATCATCCTCATCCAAATTTGTCAGGATGTGAGCTACGCCGGCGGATCGGACGGTGCGGACGTTGGCCTGGTTCACCCGCAGGTTGGCGCCGGCCGCCATGCCGGAGAACACGGGCACGGCGATGGCGATGAGGATGGCCAGGATGGCGATGACCACCAGGAGCTCCGCCAGGGTAAAGCCCTTGTTCCCGCTGGGTTTTCTTTTGAATGTTCTCATGTTCGGGTATTCCTCCTTCTTGTTTTTCCCGGCGGGCTGTGCCCGGGCGGGCGCATTGGATATTCATTTCACACCCGGGATCGTGACGAAAGGGATCGGGGGCGATTGGGGCCCCCATCGGAAATTCGCGGGCCGCCGCCCTCGGCGGCCCGTACGGCGTTTTGGGAAAGAATTTCGGAAAATTCGTCGGTGCGTCGGGCCGGCCGGGTGTCCGGCCCGTACGAAGGGTGCAATCAACGCATCCGTAGGGGCCGCACACCGGGCGGCCCGTATAGATCAAACCCCAAAGCCCTGATACATGCTGAACATGGGCATGTAGATGGCGATGACGATGAAGCCCACGAAGACGCCCAGGATAACGGTGAGCATGGGCTCGATCATGGCCAGGGCCTGGTCGGAGGCGCGCATGGCCTCCTCCTCGTAAAACTGCCCCACGGTGCCCAGGGTCTCCTCCAGGGAGCCGGAGGTCTCGCCGATACCGGCCATCTCCACCAGCATTTCAGGCAGGTCGGGCACGTCCCGCAGGGTATCCAGCAGGGTCTCGCCGGCCTCCAGCCGGGGGACGCAGCGCTCCAGGTCCCGGGCCGCACAGCGGGCATACAGCACGCGGCTGACGATGCCGGTGGCGCGGCTGACGGGGAGGCCGGCGGCCAGCAGAGTGGTCATGGTGTTGGCCGTCTGGGCGGCGGTGTTCATGCGGGAGATCTTGCCCAGCACCGGCAGCTTCAGGCGCAGATGGGAGAAGAACAGCTTGCCCCGCTCGGTGCGGCCGAAGAGAGTCCCGCCCACCGCCAGGACGCAGAAGCCGCCCAGAAGCCAGGGCCAGAATTTGACGAGGAAGTTGGAGATGGCGATGAGGATCCTGGTGGGCGCGGGAAGCTCGGCGCCCAGCTGAGCGAAGGAGTCGATCATATCCGGCACCAGCTTCACCATGACGATGGCCACGGTGACGATGGCCAGGAGAATGACGATGACGGGGTAGGTCAGGGCGCGGCGGACCTTGGCGCGGGTCTTGTGGGCCCGGTCGTAGTAGATCTTCAGGCGCTCGAAGGAGCGCTCCAGGGTACCGGATTCCTCGCCGGCCCGGACCGTCTCGATGAAGACGGCGGGGACCTTGCTTCCGAATTTCTCCAGGCTCCCGGCCAGGCCGCAGCCCGCCGCCACGTCCTCGGCGCAGCCGTTGAGGATGCGCTTCATGAGCTTGTCGGAGGTCTGGTTGGCCACCAGCTCCACCACCCGGTTCATGGGCAGGCCCGCCCGGAGCATGATGGCGAACTGGCTGGACACCAGGGAGAGGGTCCTGTCGGAGAGGGTCATGGGCTCGTTGAGGGTAAGGGGGACCTTGCGCTTTGCCCCCACGGGGGTGATGTTGTCGATCACCGGGTAGGTGCGGCGCAGCTCCTCGATGGCTGCGTACTCGTCATACGCCTCCACCACGCCGGAGCAGGATTTGCCGTCCACACCCTGGGCACGGTATTTGAATGTGTTCAAGGCCTGTCGCCTCCTTTGATCAAAAGTGCGTGCCGCGCTTCACATACTCCTGGTCGCGGGCGGCCTTGCGGGCCGTCTCCGCGGTGATGACGCGGCCGCGGCAAAGCTGGATGAGGCTGTTGTCCATGGTGATGGAGCCCTCCGAAGCCGAGGTGGACAGCGCCGAGGCGATCTGGGGGGTCTTGCCCTCCCGGATCAGGTTCCGGATGGCGGGGGTGACCATCATCAGCTCGCAGGCGGCCACGCGGCCCTTCTCCCGCCGGGGCAGGAGCTGCTGGCTCAGAACGGCCATGAGGGTGGTACTGAGCTGCAATCTGATCTGCTTCTGGCGGGCCTCCGGGAACACGTCCACCATGCGGTCGATGGCCTCGGGGGCGGAGTTGGTGTGGAGGGTGGCGAAGACCAGGTGGCCGGTCTCGGCCGCCGTCAGGGCCGTCTCGATGGTGTCCAGGTCCCGCATCTCGCCGATGAGGATCACGTCCGGATCCTCGCGGAGGGTGGCCCGGAGGCCGTCGGCGTAGGAGCGGGTGTCGGCTCCGATCTCCCGCTGGTTGATGACGCATTTGTCGGGGGTGTAGATGTACTCGATGGGGTCCTCCAGGGTTATGATATGCGCCCGCTGCGTGTGGTTGATCCTGTCCAGCATAGCCGCCAGGGTGGTGGATTTACCGGAGCCGGTCTCGCCGGTGACCAGGACGATGCCCCGGTTGAGCTCGGGCAATGTCTGGACGGCGGGGGGAAGCCCCAGGCTGTTCAGCTCCGGGATGGTCTCCGCCAGGATTCGGATGGCGGCGGACACCGCCCCCTGCTGGCGGAACAGGTTGATACGGCAGCGGATACGGCCCTGGAAGGTGAGGGCCAGGTCCAGCTCGCCGATCTGGGCCATCGCCTCATATTCCTCGCCGGCCATGGTACGGGCGTAGGCCTCGCAGTCGGCGGGGGTCAGGGGGTCGGCGCCGGGAATATCGGTGAGAACGCCGTCTACCCGCATCCGGGGCGGAAGGCCCCAGACCAGGTGGATATCGGAGCCCCTGGCGCCCCGGGCGGCGGCGATCAGTTCTTCCATCGTAAAACGCATCGGGTTCCCCCTCTCAATCGACCGTGGTGTTCAGCACGCGCACAGCCTCGGAGGCGGTGGTCACACCCTTCAGAACCAGCTGGGCGGCGCCCTCGGCCAGGGAGGAGTACCGCTCCCGGGTGGTCAGCTCCAGGATGCCCTCCCGGTGGCGGCCCTCGCCGATGGCGCGCTTCAGGCCCCGGTCCAGCATGAGGACTTCAAAGACGGCGGTGCGTCCCCGGCAGCCGGTGTGGTAGCAGTTGGGGCACCCGTGCCCGCGATAGAATTTCATGCCGGGCTCCCGCTTTAAGTGGAGGCCGGCCAGCTCCGCGTCGGTGGGCTCGTACTCCTCCCGGCAGTCCGGGCAGATCCGGCGCACCAGGCGCTGGCTGATGATGCCGTTCAGGGCCTCGGCGATGATGTAGGACGGCACGCCGATATCCACAAGGCGGTCGATGGCGGAAATGGCGTCGGCGGTGTGGACGGTGCTCAGCACCAGGTGTCCGGTCATGGCCGAGCGCATGGCGATCTCCGCCGTCTCGCCGTCGCGGATCTCGCCCACGGCGATGATGTCCGGGTCCTGGCGCAGGATGGCGCGCAGGCCGTTTGCGAAGGTCATGCCGGTCTTTTCGTTGATCTGGACCTGGTTGACGCCGTCGATGTCGTACTCAACAGGGTCCTCCAGGGTCACCAGGTTGACCTCCTCCCGGTTGAGGGAGCGGATCATGGTGTACATGGTGCTGGATTTACCGGAGCCGGTGGGGCCCACGATGAGCACCATGCCGGCGGCGTTGGCCAAAAGGGCGTTGTAGCGCTCCAGGTTCTCGCCGGTAAGGCCGATGGCGTCGGCGGTCAGCAGCTGGGCGTTCTTATCGAAGAGACGGACGGCCACCTTCTCGCCGTAAATGGTGGGCAGAGTGGACAGACGCAGGTCGATGTCGCTGCCCTTGACGCGGACGCCGGCGCGGCCGTCCTGGGGGACGCGGCGCTCGGAGACGTTCATGCCGCCCATGACCTTCAGGCGGGCGGTGACAGGGGCCTGCAGCTCCTTGGGGACGGTGAGGATATTGCGGAGCATACCGTCGATGCGCATACGGACGGCGATCTCGCCGCCGCGGGGCTCCAGATGGATGTCGCTGGCGCGCTCGGCCACGGCGCGCTCGATGATGTTGTTCACCAGGCGCACGGTGGGGGCGGTCTGCAGATCCTCGTCGATGCTCTCGTCTGCGGGCGCCGGCAGCTCCGGCAGGGCGGCCTCGCCGCGCATCTCCTCGATGGCGCGGGTGGCGCCCTCACTGCCGTAGAGGGCGGCGATGGCCCGGGCCACGGCGGCGGCGGAGGCGATGCCCACCCGGACGCGCTTGCGGGTGGCGGCGCGGACATCCTCGATTGCCACGTAGTTCAGGGGGTCCTCCATGGCCAGCAGAAGCTCGTCCTTCACCAGGCGGACCGGGACTACGTTGTGCCGCTTGGCGATGGTCCGGGGCAGAACGCGGGCCATCTCCGTGGGGATCCGGACCTTGCCAAGGTCAATGAAATCAATGCCGAGCTGGATCTCCAGCGTCTCCATCAGCTGCTGTTCGCTGATGATCCCCTCCTCAATGAGCACGGTTCCCAGACGCTTGTGGGTCCCCTTCTGGGCCTCCAGAGCCTGCTGGAGCTGCTTTTCGGTGATGATCCCCGCGGAAATGAGCATATCGCCAAGCCGCATATATGCCATCGTCTCGTCCTCCTTTAACGCGCCGGAGCCGGCGCATTGATTTGTTTCTGAATTTAAACCTATAAAAAGCAAAAACCGTCAACATCCGAGATAACAGCTGCCCCCCGCCATATGTTGTATGGCAGTGGAACCTCCCTGTGTCACCACATTATGCAGAGAATGCGGCGGGAGTTCTTCTCCCCGTCAGCGCGGCGCGGGCCGCTCCTTCAGCGTAAGGTTCCTCTCCTCCGGGTTGAAGGGGAGCTCCCGTCAGCTATACTCTTTTGCCTGTCAGGCCCTCCCTAAAATAAGAGCGCGGGCCGCCTGGTGGGGCGGCCCGCGCGGTTTACGCTATTTTTCTCCGAAGAAGAGGAGCCTCAGCATGGATTTGGCCACGTCCCACCAGGTCAGGCGGGCCACGGCGTCGCCGGCCACGATGGGCGTCTCGGAGAGGACGGCGCCGTTGAGGGTGACCGTCATGACGCCCACCTCCTGGCCCGCCTCCACGGGGGCCTGGAGCGTCTCGTCCGTCTCCACCTTCACCTCCAGGGCGGAGGCGTCTGTCTTTTTCACCAGAAGGCCGGGGGTCTCCGGGATCACCGGCTGGACGAAGCCGGCCCTGCCCAGGGTCACGGGGATGGGCGGCAGGACCTCCGCGGGCTGCGGATCGGCCAGCGTGTAAGCCCCGAAGGCGTAGCTCAGGAGCGTCTTGGCGCTCTCGAACCGGTCGGCGGAGGAGCCGCAGTGGAGGACCACGGCGATGTACTCCACGCCGTCCCGTTCCGCCGTGGCGGAGAGACAGTGGCCGGCGGCGGAGGTGTAGCCTGTTTTCAGGCCCGTGGCCCCCTGGTAGAAGCGCACCAGCTTATTGGTGTTGGACAGGCCGAACTGGCCGCCGCGCACCGTGTCCATCCAGATGGTGGTGTACTCCTTGATCCAGTCGTGGCGGATAAGCTCCCGGCTCATGATGGCGATATCCCGGGCGGTGGTCAGATGCTCCGGATCGTCCATAAGGCCGGTGCAGTTGGTAAAGTGGGTGTTCACCATGCCCAGCTCGGCGGCCCGCTCGTTCATCCGGGCGGCGAAGGCCTGCTCGGACCCGGCCATGTGCTCGGCCACCGCCACGGCGGCGTCGTTGGCGGAGGACACCACGATGCACTTGAGCATCTCCCGGAGGGGCATCTGCTCCCCCTCCTCCAGAAAGACCTGGCTGCCGCCCATGCCGGCGGCGTAGGCGGAGCAGGTGATGGTATCGTCCAGGCTCAACGCGCCGGAATCCACCGCCTCGACAATAAGCAGGATGGTCATGACCTTGGTGACGGAGGCGGGACGAAGGCGCTCGTCGGCGTTCTTCTCCCACAGCACCGTGCCCGTCTCCTTCTCCATCAGGATCGCCGACGGGGCCGGCACGTCCAGCCCCTCGGCGGTGGTGGGGATGACCCCCTCCTCAAACAGCCCCACCGGCAGCTCCTCCTCCGGCTCGGACTCCATGGTCTGCTCCAGCGTCGGATCGGCCCCGGCGGCATACGCCGTGCCGGTCAGAAGATATAGGGCGGCGAGGACCCCCGCCAATATTTTTGTCCGCATAACACGTCCCTCCTTAAGCTACAGGAGAATATGTCCGTAAATTTTCAAATATTCCTCTTGAAATTATCCGGGAACTGTGTTATACTAACCGAGCAATGCAGATATAGTTCATCGGTAGAACGACGGCTTCCCAAGCCGTAGAGGTGGGTTCGATTCCCATTATCTGCTCCATAAGAAATCCCCGCCGAAAGGCGGGGATTTCTTATGGAGATATTTCAATATGAGGGGGAACTCTGATAGTTCCCCCTCATGGACCCCTTCCTTCCGGTCTACGGAAGGATAAAGCAATTCATTACATCCATGTCTCTATTCAATTCAATATCCAATCCGATCCATTCTTCCCTTCCGTTGGGCGGCCCTTTTTTGGAGCAGATAATGGGAAAACATTTTATATGAGGGGGAACCCTGACGGTTCCCCCTCATGAACCCCTTCCCTCCGGGCTACGGAGGGATTGGTAGACATTTTACCCCAACAGCAGCTTGTCGCCGGCCTCGGTGGAACCGGTGGTCTGGCCGAATTTGGCCAGCAGGTCCTCCACGGTCAGGTGTTTCTTGTCCTCGCCGGAGATGTCCAGGACGATCTTCCCCTCAAACATCATAATAAGGCGGTTGCCGTGGTCGATGGCGTCCCGCATGTTGTGGGTGATCATCAGGGTGGTCAGGTTGTCCTTTCTCACCACCCGTTCGGTGGCCTCCAGCACCTTGGCGGCGGTCTTGGGATCCAGGGCGGCGGTGTGCTCATCCAGGAGCAGCAGGTCGGGCCGCCGGAGGGTGGCCATCAGCAGCGTCAGCGCCTGGCGCTGGCCGCCGGACAGGAGGCCCACCTTGGCGGTCAGCCGGTCCTCCAGCCCCAGATCCAGGAGCTTCAGCATCTCCTTATACTCGCCCCGCTCCTTGGCGGTGATGCCGCGCTTTAAGGTGCGGCGCTGGCCGCGGCGGGCCGCCAGGGCCAGATTTTCCTCGATCTGCATGGAGGCGGCGGTACCCATCATGGGGTCCTGGAAGACCCGGCCGATGTATTTGGCGCGCTTATGCTCGGCCAGGTGTGTCACGTCCACGCCGCCGATGGAGATGGAGCCCTCGTCCACGGGCCAGACGCCGGCGATGGCGTTGAGCAGGGTGCTCTTACCCGCGCCGTTGCCGCCGATGACGGTGACAAAATCCCCGTCGTCCAGGTGGAGATCCAGGCCCCGGAGGGCCGTCTTTTCGTTGACGGTGCCCGCGTTGAAGGTCTTGCGGACGCCTGTGACGTCAAGCATGGCTCCGGCCCCCTTTCTTTGCGGTTTTGGAGAAATATTTCTTTTTGAAATGCGGGATCGCCAGGAACACGGCCACCACGGCGGCGGTCAGGAGCTTCAGGTCCGTGGACTCCAGCCCCAGGCGCAGGACCAGGGTGATGACCATGTAATAGATGATGGCGCCCAGCACGGCGGAAAGCAGCTTCAGGGCGAAGTTGCGGAAGACCTTTTTGAAAAGCACCTCGCCGATGATGACGGCGGCCAGGCCGATGACGATGGCGCCGCGGCCCATGTCAATGGTGTTGCTGCCGGAATACTGGGCCAGCAGGGCGCCGGACAGGGATACCAAGCCGTTGGACACCACCAGGCCCAGCACCTTGGTCTTGTCGGTGTTGATGCCCTGGGCGCGGGCCATATGGCCGTTGGAGCCGGTGGCGCGCAGGGAGGAGCCCAGCTCCGTACCGAAGAACCAGTACAGAAGGCCGATGACAGCCGCCACGGCCAGGACCAGCAGGATCAGCGGGTTATTCAGCCCCAGACTGCGCACGAAACGGGAGGACACCAGCAGTGTGTTCCTGTCCGGGCTCAGCGCCAGGGACGCCTTGGTGGCCGACGTGTCGCCGATGGCCATGATGCGCAGGTTCAGCGAGTAGAGGGCCAGCTGTGTCAGTATGCCCGCCAGGATCGCCGGTATTCCGCACGCCGTGTGGAGAAGGCCCGTGACGAGGCCGGCCAGCATCCCGGCGATGACCGCCATCAGCAGCGCCAGCCAAGGATCCCACCCCAGGGTGATGAGCACGGCGCACACCGCGCCTCCCGTGGTCAGCGAGCCGTCCACCGTCAGATCGGCGATGTCCAGGATCTTATAGG
>CANRMY010000018.1 GCA_947631845.1 uncultured Oscillospiraceae bacterium
TAGAGCCGCTGGTTCCCCCTGTACATTGTTTCACAGTGTTTGGGTGAAGAAAAGATGCGGGGTGGGTTGACGGTTACAACTGAAAACCACTCGTTAAACGAGTGGTTCAAAAAAGCCTATGGCGATGAGGAAGAATCCCTGTTAGAATCAACATACGGTCTGACAACTGCACGAAAAAACTAACAGGGAGACATTCATATGGGAATGAACGACATAAATAGTTTAGCATACAAGATACAAAAATGCAAAGGAAAAGTACAGGGAATAAAAGCTATTCAATGAAGGGGATTCGGAGAGAAGAATAAAAGATGAAGCCAGAAATAGAAGAAAAAGTGTAGGAGAAAGGATTATTTTACGCGACTGACAGACGTACTTACACGTTTGACGTGTCCGCGAGGAACATAGGGCTTTGCCCGCATGTGAAAAACCACCGGCTTCGCCGGTGGATGTTTATTTGGAATAAGTGGTTAAAAACACTATTTTTTCAGAAAGCCTTGCGGCGCACGGAATGTGGACTTTTGGTTCATTCAGCCGAAGATTGTGCTCCAGTAGTTGAGTACCAGCATCGCTCCGCCGAGGACCGTTAGCACTGCGTCGGTGGCAAGTCCCACGGTGCGTGCGGGGACGCGGTTGGCAAACCTGGCTGACAGGAGGCTGGAGATCGTGGCTATGGCGATGCACAGGAGCATCACGTCCCACTTTTCCAGCACGATGGCCGGGTGGATGAGGATGTGGCTGACGGAAGCTATCAGGGCCGTGAAGGTCATGATGAAGGTGCTGGTTCCCACCGCCGTCTTCAGCTCCATGCCGAGAAACGCCGTGAAGACTACCAGCATCATCATCCCGCCGCCGGTACCCACGAAGCCAGTGCCGAAGCCGATGGTCAGCCCGAAAAAGAGGGAGATGGCCACGCCCTTCCAGTCCAGCCTCTGGCCCTTTGCTACCTTACGCTCCCGGCTGGTGTCGGGCTTTACCAGGAAGCGAATACCGATGAAGAAGGTGAGAAAAAGCGTGAAGCTCCCCAGCACCACATTCCCCGCCAGGTACGCCACATAGCTGCCCACGGTGCTCATGGCGAGGATGCACACCAGCATGATCCATCCGCGCCGGAGGTCGATATTTTTGTGCTTCGCGTATGTCCAGGTGGTGACGGCGGAGCCCAGGATGTCCGAGGCCAGCGCGATGGCCGTAGCCTGGTAGACCCCCGTCTCCCCGGAGAAGGAGGGGCAAAGCACAATCAAAATCGGCACCATCACCGTGGCGGCGGACAGCCCCGCGAGCCCAGTCCTGATACCGGCACCCAAAGTAGCAATCGTGTACCAGATCCATTCCATTCCCGACACCTCGTTTCTTCGGTAGTAAATCACTGAATTTTGAAAAAGGAAAGACTGATGTTCAAAAATATTGTTTGGTTTATAATTTCATGTCATACCGCGAGAAGGTTTGTCCACTTTGCAAAGGCTGCCATGACCTTTTCGGAATCTGAGGGGTGGTATTCCGCAAATCAGTGTGAAGTTTTATGAGAAACCACTGTCTAAAAAACGATCTTATCACGAAAATTTAGCTTATGAAAATGAGGCCGCGTTTAAGCGGCTCGGTGAGCGGTTCAACATCCGGGAGTTCGCTTTCGACCGCTGGGGAGCCGTGCAGATGGTGCAGAACCTTGAGGGCATGGGATTTACGGTCGTTCCCTTCGGGCAGGGTTTCAAGGATATGTCCTCGCCCACAAAGGAGATGATGAAGCTGGTGCTGGAGGAAAAGAACGCTTACGGCGGGCATCCCGTCCTCCGCTGGATGATGGGCAACATATACGTCCGTACCGACCCGGCCGGGAACATCAAGCCGGACAAAGAGAAATCCACCGAAAAAATCACTGGTGCCGTTGCCACAGTGATGGCTCTTGACAGAGCTATCCGCTGTGACAACGACACCAGTGAATCGGTCTACGACAGCCGGGAACTGCTTTATATTTTAATTTTGTGTTAGATTTACGCTACAGCTCTTATTATTTCTCTTTGCTTTTCCAGGTAGGGACGGAGTGAAATCAGCGAACTATCATTTTCTATGTCAAATCCTTCAAGAGAGATTTCATTCGCTGCTGCCAGCTTTTGGGTATAGTTACTGAGGACAAATAACAATGCACTCAACTGGTCCTTAGATATTTCAACAGTAGCCTCTCTATCTCCGCACTTGGCTTCAATTTCATCCAAGCTATCAATCAAGTCATCTAAAACGTGGATTTGAAGATTCCCAGCTTTAATTGCATCAATGTATACGTTCAAAGCGTTATTAAAGCGTTTAGCGTAGCCTTCGAGTTTCGATTCCTCATCCTTCTGTTTGTTATGGTTATCCACCAAAGTATAGATCCCATAGGTTGCACCCACAGCAACCAAGGCTCCGATGCCAATTAAAGTATATTTGCTTTTCTTTGCGACTTCAACAATAGTTTTTCCCGCTTTTTTAATTCCGGCCGAGGCAGATTCTGCAGCTTTGGCCATTTGGTTTTTACCCGCCTCAAACTCTTCTTTGACAAGAGGAACTTCTTTCAGATGCGTGGTGATATGAGTAGAATTACGAACCACACTGCCGAACCGTGTCAGTGATCCTGAAATCAGCCCTTCATAAATTTCGGTTGGTACATCATATGCAACTTGAATTATCGGCATTCAAAACCCCTCACTTTCAAATTTCTGATTTCAACTTTTATTATACCGCATATATCTTCATTTTTCAATAAAGGAGTGTGACTTCTATGGGCATTTTCAGCAGCATATTCCGTTCACGAGACGCTCACCAAAACCGCACCAGTGGTAGCGCCTACAGCTTTTATTAAGGTGAGGTCATTGCCCTCTATCCGCTGATGCCCAATAAAATGACCATGGAAAGGGACAAGAAGGGCCAGCTCTGCTATCCACTCCAATGAGGAAACTTCCACCATGAAAGGCACCACTGTCAAACTCCGCCCCACGGACGTGCTGCATATCCCCAGCCTGGACCATGACGGCCTGGCGGGCTACGACCCCATCGCTATGGCGATTGCCTGCGAGGAGTGCGGTACCAAGTCCGAGTAGCATAATGCGTTCATAGGGCAAGGGCATTTGAAGTCCTGCCAGAAGGAATAGAACAGTGCGATAACAGACAAGTGATTTTTTGAGAAACCGCTGTCTAAAAACCGTGCTTGCTGTGAAAATTTAGTTTGCAAAAATGGGGAGTTTTGATTACTGTTTGATTTCTGTTGCTTTCAAATTTTCTTACTCCCGTAACGGTTTTTAAAAAGACGCGACCCCGTTTTCGAGAAAAATGTTCGAAAACGGGGGCGCGTTCATTTGGTCCGGGTGACAGGATTTGAACCTGCGAAATCTCTTGCTCCCAAAGCAAGCGCGATACCAAACTTCGCCACACCCGGATATGAAATTATGAGTTTTCCCCGTTGTGGTCAACTATGTGGTCAAGCCCCTTTTCACGGGGACTTTTGCGGAGAGGGGGAACGGGAAAACGCATAGAGCCGTGCGTGTTTCTATCGGTTGGTGCCGGATTGCGCGCCGCCGATGTTACACGCTCCCAAATGTCGCGCCCTACCAACTGGGCTACACCCGGATATTTGGTTTTGAGCTTTTGGGGTTGGGGTCAAACGGGGGAACGCACAAAACGGGACGGGATCAGGTCACAATTATAATACCTTTTTGTTTTTTTGACAAGAGGGGGAACCGTTTTTTCTCGCCGACGGCTCTGGGTGCGGCTGCGCCGCCGTTCCCCTGGCCGGCTTCGGGAACAACCTGGCCAAGGGCGTCAAAAAGCCGTGGGGGAGAGGGACCTTCCGGGCGCGTTCACCGGCGGGGTTCTTCGAGTATCTTTTTTCGGTCATCTTCAAACCGGGGGACAAGAGCTGAAGCGCGGACATGCGGCGGGCTGTCCCTCCGGGCGGCCCGCCGTTCCCTTATCCTCTTGCATTTTTCCCGATTTGTGCTATACTTGGCAAAGAAAAGAAAACGGGGGGACGCTTATGACCTGGGAAGAACTTGAAACCGCCGCCAGGGACTGCCGGAAATGTTCTCTGTGCGAGACGCGCACCAACCTTGTGTTCGGTGTGGGTGTCCGGGACGCCCGTGTGATGTTCGTGGGCGAGGGCCCGGGGGAGAACGAGGATCTCCAGGGCGAGCCCTTTGTGGGCCGCGGCGGCCAGCTCCTGGACGTGATGCTGACGCTCATTGACCTGGACCGGCGCAAAAATATCTACATAGCCAACATCGTCAAGTGCCGTCCCCCCAAAAACCGGGATCCCCTGAATATCGAGCAGGAGGCCTGCATCGGCTGGCTCCGGGCGCAGATGGAGCTGATACGGCCCAGGATCGTGGTGTGCCTGGGGCGCATCGCCGCCCAGGTGCTGATCAAGCCCGATTTCAAGATCAGCCAGGAGCACGGGAAGTTTTTCGACGTGAACGGCGTGCAGTACACCGCCCTCTACCACCCGGCGGCCCTCCTGCGGGACCCCCGGAAAAAGCCGGACACCTTCGTGGATTTGAAGGCCCTCCAGGCCAAGATCCGGGAGATGTGCCCGGAGACTTACGAAAAAGTATGATCGCGCGCGGAAAAGGAAGCCCATCTATGGAAGAATTGAGAAAAACCGTTCCCGGCGACGAGCCGGGGCTGAAGCGGCTGTGGAGCGACGTCTTCGGGGACGACCGGGAGCGCGTCGACAGCTTCTTTGAAAAGCTCTACACCCCCGGTATGGCCCGGGTGTATCTGGTGGACGGGGCGATCGTCTCCGCCGCCTACATCGTGAAGCTGGGGGATTTTATCTCCGAGGGGACCTGGATGCCCTGCCGGATCGTCCACGCCCTGGGCACCCACCCGGCGTTCCGGGGCCGGGGCTACGGCGGGAAGGTGCTGGCCGCCGCCGTGGAGGAGGCCACCCGCAGCGGCCTGGGGGCCGTCTGCCCCACCCAGCCCTCCCTGAGCCCCTGGCTTGAAAAATACGGCTTCCGGCCCGCCTTCGGCGCTGTGACCCAGGACTGCGCCGATGTGGAGCTGCCCCTCAACGGCAGCGCCGCCCTGGTGACGGTGCGGGGGTACGCTGCCCTCCGGGAGGAGCTTTTGCACGGGCGGGAATATATCGACATCGACCTGCGCGCCCTGGAGTACCGGGAGCGGCTGTGCCGGCGCTCCGGCGGCGGCCTTTATTACGTGATCTCCGACGGCGTCCGGTGCTGCGCCGCCGTGGAGCGGGAAGGGGAGCGGGCCCTCATACGTGAGCTGATCGTCCCCTCCGGCAGCGTCTACAACGCCGCCGCGCTTGTGTCCCGGGCCGTGGGCTGTACCCGCTTTACCTATTGGACGCCGCCCCGGCAGGGGGACGCGGCCGCCCCCTGCGCCATGCTCCACGTGGACTCCCGGAAGACCCCGGCCGGCCTTGCCTGGTTCGGCCCCGGCCTGGACTGACGGTCTTCTGATTTAATGAACGAAATTTAAATTGCAATTTAACACTTTTGCAACACAACACTGTTTTCCTCTTAAAAGATTTAGGGTATGATAACACCATACCGCTGATAATTCACCTTTTTCATTTTATCCTCTTTTTCTATCGACCGGAGCCTGAAAAGGCTCCGGTCCCTTTTTTGGGCATTGCCGTCGGGATCGTACCCGCTCGGCCCAACGCATCTGTACGGGCCGGACACCCGGCCGGCCCGTGTATCGAATTCCCAAAAATCTTCCCTAAGAAGTTGTAGGGGCCGCCGTCCCCGGCGGCCCGTCCCGGCCGATTACCGGGCGGCCCGATTTTCAATGGCGGCGGAGCCGCAACCTTTTTGAGCGATGACGCGTGGGGAAATTCGATGGCGCGTCGGGCCGGCCGGGTGTCCGGCCCGTACGGAAACAGAAACGATGTCTTCGAACACCACACGAACACAGCCGCAGCAGCGCGGCGCGAAAGAGGACATCACGCTTTGTGGATAGAGCGGGGAGCGGCTAAGCGGGTTAGACACAGAGACAATTCGACGGCGGTCCGCGCGGATGGCGTCGGGACCATAGCCCCCAATCACCTCCGCGGCAGCCGTACCGCCGTCATAAAGCTTGGGCCCGGTTTTCCACCGGGCCCAAAAATCTTTTTACAAGCCTTTTTCTCTTTTCCATTTCGGGAAAAGAGAAAAAGCTGATCCCCCTCCGCCTATAAGGGCGGAAACCTTACTCAATCACCTCGTACCCCTGATCCTCCACGGCCTTTTTCAGAACGGCCGGGTCCACGTCCCGGGTGAGGGTGACGACAGCGGTGCCGGCGGTGTGGCTGGGGACGGCCTCGGCCACGCCGGGGACGGCCTCCAGGGCCTTCTTGACCCGCATCTCGCAGTGGGGGCACATCATGCCCTGGATCTTCAGTGTTTTTTCCATAGTTTTTTCCTCCTTTTTGGATCTGGGTTTGATTTTCTTATCGTGACGGGCGTCACGAATTTTCACAAGGTTGAGCCGCAGGGCGTTGGACACCACGCAGAAGCTGGAGAGGCTCATGGCCGCCGCGCCGAACATGGGGTTCAGCGTCAGGCCCAGGCCCACGAACACCCCGGCGGCCAGGGGGATGCCGATGGCGTTGTAGAAAAAGGCCCAGAACAGGTTCTGGTGGATATTCCGCAAAGTGGCGCGGCTCAGGCGGATGGCGGCGGGCACGTCGGACAGGGCGCTCTTCATCAGCACCACGTCGGCGGACTCGATGGCCACGTCCGTGCCGGCCCCGATGGCGATGCCCACGTCGGCGCGGGTCAGGGCCGGGGCGTCGTTGATGCCGTCGCCCAC
Source organism: uncultured Oscillospiraceae bacterium (assembly GCA_947631845.1). Taxonomy (GTDB): domain Bacteria; phylum Bacillota; class Clostridia; order Oscillospirales; family Oscillospiraceae; genus RUG626. Next base: position 6,784 of record CANRMY010000018.1, read on the forward strand.
CATGGCCACCTTGCCCTGGCGCTGGAGCTTGCGGATCACCGCCTCCTTGCCGTCGGGCAGGACGCCGGCGATCACCTGATCCACGCCCACCTGTTCCCCGATGGCCCTGGCCGTGCGCTCGTTGTCGCCGGTGAGCATCACCGTGCGGATGCCCATGTTCTTCAGCTGCCGGACGGCCTCGGCGCTGTCGGGCTTGACGGTGTCCGCCACGGCGATGAGGCCCAGCAGCTTCCCGTCCCGGACAAACAGCAGGGGGGTCTTGCCCGCCTCCGAGAGGGCCGCCGCGGCCTTTTCCGTCTCGGGATCCGTCGCCCCGGAGGCGCTGATGAACGTAAGGCTCCCGCCGGTGAGGGCCGCGCCGTCCAGGGTCGCCGTGACGCCGTTACCGGGCAGGGCCCGGAAGTCCGTGACCGGGGGCGGGTCGATGCCTTTTTCCCGGGCGCCCCGGAGGACGGCCTTGGCCAGGGGGTGCTCGCTCCCCTTCTCCAGGGCGGCGGCCAGGGTCAGAAGCTCCGTCTCGGTGACGCCCTCCGTCGGGCGGATGTCCGTGATCTCCGGCTCGCCGGAGGTGACGGTGCCGGTCTTGTCCAGGACTACCAGCTCCACCCGGCCCGTCTCCTCCAGGGAGACGGCGGTTTTGAACAAGATGCCGTTTTTCGCGCCCACGCCGTTGCCCACCATGATGGCCACGGGGGTGGCCAGTCCCAGGGCGCAGGGGCAGGAGATCACCAGCACTGAGATACCCCGGGCCAGGGCGTAGCCCACGGTTTTGCCCAAGAGCAGCCACACGGCGGTGGTCACGACGGCGATGGAGATTACCGCCGGGACGAAGATGCCGGAGACCTTGTCCGCGATCTTGGCGATGGGGGCCTTGGTGGCCGCCGCGTCGGAGACCATTTGAATGATCTGGGAGAGGGTGGTATCCTCCCCCACCCGGCTGGCGCGGCACCGGAGAAGCCCCGCCTCGTTGACCGTGGCGGCGCTGACCCTGTCGCCGGGGGCCTTGTCCACGGGGATGGACTCGCCGGTAAGGGCCGCCTCATTGACGGCGCTGTGGCCCTCCAGCACCTCCCCGTCCACGGGGACGGACTCGCCGGGGCGCACCAGGAAGATATCGCCCACGCGCACGTCCTCGATGGGGACGGTCGTCTCATGCCCGTCCCGCTCCACGCTGGCGGTCTTGGGGGCCAGACGCATCAGGGACTTGAGGGCGTCGGTGGTGCGGCCCTTGGACTTGGCCTCCAGCGTCTTGCCCACGGTGATGAGGGCCAGGATCATGGCGGCGGACTCAAACCAGAAGTCCATCATATACGCCGACACGGCGTCCATATTCCCGTCCGCCTGGGCGCGGGTCATCTGGAACAGCACCCAGGTACTCCAGCCGAAGCTGGCCGCCGACCCCAGGGCCACTAAGGTGTCCATGTTGGGGGCCCGGTGGAGGAGGCCCTTGAAGCCGGAGATGAAGAACTTCTGGTTGATCACCATGACAATGGCGGCCAGGAGCAGCTGGAGTAGGCCCATGGCCACATGGTTGCCCCGGAAGAACCCCGGCACGGGCCAGCCCCACATCATGTGGCCCATGGAGAAGTACATCAGCACCAGAACAAAGCCCACGGACCAGCACAGCCTTCGGATCAGGACCGGCGTCTCCCGGTCCCGGAGGGCGTCCTCCCCGGCGGCGGGGGCGCTTTTTGAGCCGCCGCTCCCCTTGCGGCTGGCGCCGTAGCCCGCGTCCTCCACGGCCTTGATAATGGCATCGTCCGAGGCCGTGCCCTCCACGCCCATGGAATTGGTCAGCAGGCTCACCGCGCAGCTTGTGACGCCGGGGACGGCGGAGACGGCCCTCTCCACCCTGGCCTGACAGGCGGCGCAGGACATGCCGGTGACGTTAAATTGTACCATGTTCATCGCCTCATTTCATCAGCTTCCGCAAAAGCTCCACCAGCTCGTCCACGGTCTCGTCATGGCCGGCCTGGATGTCGCCGGCCACACAGGTCTTGATGTGGTTGGCCAGCAGCTCCCTGGTGAAGCCGTTCAGGGCGGCGTTAGCCGCCGCCACCTGGGTCAGGATGTCCGGGCAGTAGGCGCTGCGCTCCACCATCCCCCGGATGCCCCGGATCTGGCCTTCGATGCGGTTCAGGCGGTTGATGAGGGCCGCCACCTCCTCCGCCGGCCGCTCCTTGGTCTTGTGGCAGCAGTCACATGCCTTGTCGCAGTTCATGATCTCAGGATACCCCCTCCCGGTATTTTGTATGCATTGTATACCCCACGGGGGTATTTGTCAAGAGGGGAAAATGAAAAAAAGAGAGAATATGTACGGGGCGCGGTGTACGAAATGCGGCGGGGCGCCTGGAGAGGCGGCCCCTGCAAGGTTGATCGATAATCCGGTGGTTGACCGGGACGGGCGGCCGGGGACGGCCGCCCCTACGGCGTTTTAGGGGAGATTTTCAGGAATTCGCAATCAGCCATCCGTAGGGGCCGATGACCTCATCGGCCCGTCCTTCGACTTCCCGATAATCTTTCGTTAGAAGCCGTAGGGGCCGCCGCCCTCGGCCGCCCACGTTTCTTAATAAGCGGCAAAGCCGCAACCTTTTTGAGGCGGGCGTTGTGGAAATTCGATATACGGGCCGGCCGGGTGTCCGGCCCGTACGGGGTGTGGTGTACGAAATGCGTCGGAAATTCGTGGGCCGGCCGGAAATTCGGCAATGCGGCGTGTGGGCCGATGTGGTCATCGGCCCCTACAGGAGTGCGGAATTACACTACCTTACTTATATCATACCGCGCCGAAAGCAGGGCCCAGTTCTGGTTGAAGGCGCGCATGATGTTCCACCAGCCTACGCCCAGGAGGGAGAATTCATCGGCCAGGGCCAGCTTGGCTTGGATGCTCCGCACGTCCTCGAACCAGACGATATGCTTCCTCCCGCCGGTATAATACTCGAAAAAGGGTGATTGGGCCGTCTCGTCGAATTGGATCTCCGCCCCGTAGCGGGCGGCCCGGAGCACCGCGCCCTGGTTGCCGATGTTCTCCGCCCGGGAGACGCCCTGCTCATAGGGAAGCGTCCAGTCGTAGCCGTAGTTGGGCACGCCCAGGAGGATCTTATCGGGCGGGATCTCGCTGACGGCGTAGCGCGCCACCTGCCGCACCTGGTTCAGTGGCGCCACCGCCATAGGCGGGCCGTAGGTGTAGCCCCACTCGTAGGTCATCAGCAGCACCCGGTCCACGATGGCGCCGATGGCCGGGTAGTCGTGGGCCTCGTACAGAAGGCCCTGTTGGCCGGCGGTGGTCTTGGGGGCCAGGTCCACGCTGACGGTGTACCCGGCGGGGCGCATCACTGCCACGGCGCGGCGCAAAAACGCCTGGTAGCCCTCCGCGTCCTCCGGGGCGATGTACTCAAAGTCCATGTCCACCCCCGCGTAGCCCTTCCGGTCCATGGTGTTCCGCAGATTCCCAAGCACCGTCTCCTGGAGCTGGGGGTCGTTGAAGAGCCGGGAGGCCCGGGCGATGGAGAAGCCGCCGGACTCGTCAAGGCTGGAGAAGACCAGGATGGGCGCGGCGTTGAACTCGTAGGCGGCGGCGATCAGGGCGCCGTCGTCCGCCGGGATCAGGGCACCGGACTCGGTAAAGCCGTAGGAGAATACGGCCAGATACGTGAGGAATGGCAGGGCCCGGCGCAGGATATCCCGCCGGATGGTGGGATAGGCATAGCCCAGGGTCACCATCTGGCGGAGCTTCCCGCCCTGAAAGCTGACGGTCAGTACCTGTCCCGGCCGGATGGTGCTGTTCAGGGCCAGCTCCGGGTTATTTTGGATGAGCTCCACGACGGTCAGGCCCAGCCTGCCCGCGATGGACGTGAGCGTGTCCCCCGCCCGCACGGTGTAGGTCCGGGCCGGGAGTGTGACGATCAGCGCCTGCCCCACCACCAGGGTCTGGTTCTCGGTGAGGCCGTTGTCGGAGCGCAGGCGCGCCACGCTGACGCCGTAGCGGCGGGCGATGGCATAGAGCGTGTCGCCGCGCCTGACGATATGGATAAGCAAAAAGAATCCCTCCTTACCGCCCCATCCTATGATTTGCCGGGGCCGGAGGTGCCTTTTTTCCGGCGGGCGTCATATCCGGCGGGAAATTTCGACATATGTATAGGTGTCTTTATGCCGTTTGTTCACACAAATCCTCTTTACCGCCGCGCCGAACGGTGGTACAATAGAGGGCGATTTTTCTGAAAAAGGGGCGAGCCCATGAAGCTTCCGGCGCGGAAACGGAAAAAAGTCAATATGCTGACCATCGCCTTTCTCCTGCCCTTTACGGGGATGCTGATCGTCATGGCGGCCCGGCGGTGGATCCCCTTCGGGCCCTACAACATGCTCTATTCGGACATGTACTACCAGTATTACCCCTTCTTCGTGGCCTTCCGGCAGGCACTGCGGGAGGGGCGGGGGCTGCTCTACACCTGGAGCGTGGGGATGGGCCTGGACTATCTGGGGCTCATCGCCTACTACCTGGCCTCGCCGTTGAATCTGCTTTCCGTCCTGGTGCCGGAGCGGTTCCTGCTGGACTACTACGCCCTGATCATGCCCGTGAAGCTGGGCCTGGCGTCCCTGTTTTTCGCCCTCTTCCTCCAAAAGCACTTCCGCCGGGACGACCTGTCCACGGCCCTCTTCGGCGGGCTCTACGCCCTGTGCGCCTGGGCCCTGGGGTACCACTGGAACATCATGTGGCTGGACACCTTCGCTCTCCTGCCCTTAGTGGTCCTGGGGACGGTGGCGCTGGTGCGGGATAAGAAGTTCGTCCTGTACACCGTGACCCTGTTCCTCTCCGTCTTTCTCAACTACTACATCGGCCTTTTCACCTGTGTCTTTGTGCTGCTGCTGTTCTTCTGCCTGGAGATCTGCCGCTGGCGGGGCCTGGGCCGGTTCCTCCGGGATTTTGTGCGTATCGGCTTCTTCACCGTCCTGGCCATCGGCATGACGGCCATTCTGGAGCTGCCCGCCCTGGCGGCCCTGCAAAACACCCAGTCCAGCGTCAACAACTTCCCCCATGGCTTCCAGCTGAACATCGCCGATGAGAACACCTGGCGGGGCCTTCTGGACGCCATGCGGCAGGCGGCCGGGAACCTGGGCGGCGGCCTGGAACCCACCTTCCGGGAGGGGCTTCCCAACCTCTACTGCGGCGTGGGCACCGTGTTCCTGGCCTGCCTGTTCCTCACCGCCCGGGAGGTGCGGCTCCGGGACAAGCTGTGCTCTCTCGCACTGCTCCTTTTCTTCACCGTCAGCTTCATCATCCGGCAGCTGGACTACATCTGGCACGGCTTCCACTTCACCAACATGCTCCCCTACCGGTTCAGCTTCCTCTTCAGCTTCGTCCTCCTCTATATGGCCTACACGGCCTACCTGCGGCGGAATCGCTTCCGGCCCTGGCAGCTGATCCTGGCCGGGGTCCTGGCCTGCCTGATCCTGGCCTGCTCCGACCACCGGGCCGAGCCGGTGTACCTCTCCTACAATCTGGTTTTCTTCCTGCTCTATTTCGTCACCCTGCTCCTGGGCGCGGTGCGCCGCCGTCCCAGGCCCGAGGAGGCGGAGGAGGAGCCGCTTGAGGCCGGCACTCAGGCCCCCGGGGAACGCCCCGAGCCGGTCGAGGAGGTCTATGACCTTGACGCGATCCTCGCCGAATTTCACGAAGCGGCCGCACAGGTCCCCCAAACCGGCCCCGAACCGGCCGAAATCGGCGACGCGATCCCCCAAACTGGCCCGGAAGGCCCCGCGATCCCCGCCCCGCCGCCGGAGCCCTTTTTAGGGGAACGGGCGGTATCCATCCTGCTGTCGGTGATCTTAGGCCTGGAGCTGGTGGCCCAGCTGGTGTGCTTCGGGTGCTGGTTCCCCGGCAACGGCGTCACGGACTTTCCCCAGGGCGGCGCGGACACGGCCGCGGTGGTGGCCGAGATGCGTGAGCGGGAGCGGGACACCCTCTTTTACCGGGCGGACGTGACCCACTCCCAGACCCACAACGACAGCGCCCTCAACGGCTTTGACGGCGTCTCCGTCTACTCAAGCTCCGCCAATCTGCGGGTCACCGAGTTCATGCGGGCCATGGGCTTCGTGGCCCGGAACACCTACAACCGCTTCTGCTACGAGGAGACATCCCCCACCGCCAACCTGTTCCTCAACCTGAAATATCTGCTGGAGCGCAACGGCCACGAGCCCACCGGCGGCTACTTCACCTCCGTGGCCCGGGAGGGGAGGGCCATCCTGCTGGAGAATAACTACTACCTCCCCCTGGGCTTCCTGGCGGAGAGCGCCCTGGGCGAGCTGGACTTCTTCGGCGAGAGCGACCCCTTCGCCTTTCAGAACAGGCTGATGGCCGCCGCCTCCGGAGTGGAGGGGACGTACCTTTACGCCATCCCCACCACGAATCTGGAGATCATCGCCACGGAGGGCGTTGAGCTTTCCCCCCAGGTGGGCGGGCGCTACTGCTCCTACACCGGCGGGGACAAATTCGGCACCGTCTCCTTCAGCTACACCGCCCACAGGGCGGGTCTGGCGTGTGTCCACGTCTCCTTCTCCGGGCGTTACAACTTCCGGGTCTACAAAAACGGCGAGGAGGTGTACGCCGAATACTACTACCTGCCCCAGATCCTGGCGGTGTGCCAGGTGGAGCCGGGGGACGTGATCGAGGTGCGCCAGAACGTCACCGCCGGTCTCAAGGGCTCCATGACCGTCCGGGCCGCCATATTGGACGAGGAGCTTTTTAAGGAGGCCTACGCCGTCCTGGCCGCCTCTCAGCTGGAGCTGACAAAATTCGATTCCACCCACGTGGAGGGCGTCGTCAACTGCGACCGGGACGGGCTTCTCTACACCTCCGTCCCCTGGGACGGCAACTGGCAGACCACCGTGGACGGGGAGCCCGTGGAGCCGGTGCTGGTGGGCGACTGCATGATTGCCCTGCCCCTGACCGAGGGACAGCACGCCGTGGCTCTGCGCTATCATAACGCCGCCTTCGTCTTCGGCTGGAAGGTGAGCCTTATTTGCGCCGCGGTCTTCCTGGCCGCCGTGGCCGTCTCCCGCCGGCGCCGCCGCCGGGGAAGGTGACCCTTCGTCATTTTTTCACTTGACTTCTTCCTTTTACCGTAGTAAAATAGCCCATAGTTTTTTATCGGGAGTGATCAGTCATGGAAGCTTATATACCCTCCGGGTACAGCCCCAGCCTGGGGATCTACGACACACAGCGGGCCATCGCCGTGATCAAGAGGACGTTCGAGGACGCCCTGTGCCGGCGGCTCAATCTGCTGCGCGTGTCCGCGCCGCTGTTTGTGGAGGCCAGCACCGGCCTCAACGACGATCTGAACGGTGTGGAGCGGCCCGTCAGCTTTGACATCCCCGACGGCGGCAAGGAGGGCCAGGTGGTCCACTCCCTGGCCAAGTGGAAGCGTATGGCGCTCCACCGGTACGGCTTTCAGCCGGGGGCGGGCATCGTCACCGACATGAACGCCATCCGCCGGGACGAGAGCATGGACAATCTCCACTCCATCTACGTGGATCAGTGGGACTGGGAGAAGGTCATCACCCGGGAGGACCGGAACGTGGCGTACCTGAAAAGCACCGTCCGGGAGATCGTGGCCGCCATCGCCGAGGCCAACGCCCAGCTTCAGAAGCTCTTCCCCGTGCTGGACACGAAGATCGACACCGACGTCAGCTTTGTCACCAGCCAGGAGCTGGAGGACCGCTGGCCCGACCTGACGCCCAAGGAGCGGGAGAATGCCTATTTAAAGGAGCACCCCACCGCCTTCATCATGCAGATCGGCAAGAAGCTCAAATCCGGCCAGATCCACGACGGCCGCGCCCCGGACTACGACGACTGGGACTTAAACGGCGATATTATGTTCTGGAACGACCTGCTGGGCTGTGCCTTCGAGGTCAGCTCCATGGGCATCCGGGTGGACCCGGAATCCCTGGACCGCCAGCTCACCGAGCGGGGCTGTGACGAGCGGCGCAAGCTCGCCTTCCACAAGCTGTTGCTGGAGGGCCGCCTGCCCCTGACCATCGGCGGCGGCATCGGCCAGTCGCGCCTGTGCATGCTGCTCTTAAAGAAAGCCCACGTGGGCGAGGTCCAGGCCAGCATCTGGGACGACACCACCATCCGCGAGTGCGCCTACTCCGGCGTGACGCTGCTGTAAACCGAATAACAACAGCGATGCCACCCATCAAAAGATGGGTGGCATATTTGTGGGGGACATTCGAAAATTCGGCGGGCCGCCTCTCCAGGCGGCCCCGTCACCATAAAAATCTTTCTTGACATTCCGGCTATAGCGCTCTATAATAAGGGTGGAGACCGTTTTGCGGTGCCAGTCACATTAACTTACACTACCATGAGTCCGGGGTTGCCGCCCCAAACCCACAGCGTGAGCCGTCTGTTCCAGCAGACGGCTCACTTCTTTTTCCTGTCGTGCAAGTACAGCACTAAGGAGATTATGCTGGCAGCGGCGCCGATCGCGCCCAGTATCTCCAACACTATCAAAGTGATATGTACCATCCTTTCGCGGAATTTCCCGCGCAAGCTTGATACACGCCCCCATTCCGCTTGCGCGGGATGTCAGGCACCGCCTTTTTAACCGCCCCGTTTTAAAGGAACGGAGATCTCCAGTCCGGGTGCTCCCGGACCCTCCCCATCGGGGAAGCCCATGCTGGTATTATACGGCCACGGTCATATTTTGTCAATTATGGCTGCGGCTTTGCCGCGTATTAAAAACGTGGGCCGCCTGGAGAGGCGGCCCGTACAGTGTCTTACGATGGTTTCCCCGGAATTTCGACGCCGGTCACGCGTTCTCGTGCGCGCCTATGGGTGTCCGCAGGCCCATGATCTCTTTTTCGACCTCCGAAAGGTCCTCCATCATCCGTTCCAGCTCGGGGAGATAGGCACCGTCCCGGTCGACGACTTCAACCTGGCCGTCCGGCATGATAACGAAAGCATCGGTCTTAGGGGCTGCGGGCGGCAATGAATCTGGATAATTCTCGTTATACCACTTTACGAAATCATCCATCTCATCGTCGATAGGCAGACTGGATTCGTCTACATCGGCCCGGAGGCCCGGGATGATCTCGCCTGTTGTCGCGTCTATCACCTGGCCGTCCGGCATGATGGCATAGAGGATGTCAAGTCCCTGCCAACTCTTATCAACGACCTGGGTGGCGGCGTCCGGCGCGGCGTCCCCCTCCGGTGAAGTGGCGAAGACGGCGGTGGCGCCCAGGATCAGGACAAGGGCCGCCAGCAGGCCGCAGACGGTAGTTTTCTTGTATTTCATAATCGCAACGATCCTTTCCTCGGTCCGTTTCAGACCGAAACCGTGGCAGAAAGCGGGGCTTTCCGCCTTTTTTGACAAATCGATCAGGGCGTTGGCGTACTCCGCCCGCCTGTCCGCGCCCAGACGGCACAGCACCGCCCGGTCACAGGAGAGCTCCACGTCCCGCCGCAGAAGTCCGGCCATCAGCCACACCGCCGGGTTGAACCAGTGGACGGCCAGAGCCGCGGCCATAGCGTAGTGCCACAGGTTGTCACGCCGCCGCACATGGACTCCCTCGTGGACCAGCACCCAGCGAAGCGCCCGGCCGTCCAATCCCGGCGTCAGCACCACGTTGGGCCGCAGAGCGCCGAAGGTCAGGGGCGCGCCCCTCATGTCCCCCTCCCGGAGGACCGTTCCGGCGGGCAGGCCGGCGCGGCGCGGGTCGCTCTCCGCCACCGGGGCGACGTTTCTGACCCGGCGGCGCGTGGAGAACCAGGCCAGGACGAACAGCGCCGCCAAAACCGCAGCCACCGCCAGATACACGATCATCGCCGTCCCGTGGCCAGAGCCAGTTCCGGAAGCCGCCGCTGTGGCGCCCGGAGCCGGCAAACTCGCCGCGCCTCCCCCGGCGGGCCTTCCCGCCAACGCCGGCAGGGCATAGAGCGACAGAGCGCTGCTCCATCGCACCGGCGTCATCAGCCGTGCCAGGCACACCGCCCACAGCAGCAGCGTCACGTTGGGGCTGATTTTCCCGCGCAGTACCCGCCGCATCAGCGCCGCCGCCAGGATCATCACGCCGCCCAGCAGCGTGTTTTCCATCAGCTGTTCCATACGGTCACCTGAGCTTTTCTACCAGCTCCCGGAGCTCCCGCGCCTCGTCCTCCGTCAGCTCCTCCGAGAGGAACGCCGACAGAAACGCGGTCCTGGAGCCGCCAAAGAGCCGGTCGATCAGGCTCTCCGTCTCCTGCCGCCGGACCTGCTCCCGGCTCACCAGCGCGCGGCAGAGAAAGCCGGGATCCCGGCGCTCCACCAGGCCCTTGTCCACCAGCTTCTTGATGACGGTGTAGGTGGTGTTCCTGTTCCACCCGCAGGAGGCGTTGAGCTTTTTGGCCAGCTGTCCGGCGGACAGCTCCCCCTCCTCCCACAGCGGCTCCATCACCCGAAGCTCCGATTCAAACATTTTTTCCATAGTGCTTCCCTCCCGCGCCCCTTTGGACGGGGTGCTTACTATTGCAATAGTCATCTATAGACTATCACAATAGTCACCTGTTGTCAACAGGAAATTTAAAAAAATAGCGGCGCGTTATACGAAACGCGCCGGGAAATTAACGGGCCGCCGAGGGCGGCGGGGGATTCTGCCCTTACCCCGGCGGGGGAATAAGGTTGTCCGCCTTATAGGCGGACGGAGATTTGCTTTTCTCCTTTTGGATTTCCAAAAGGAGAAAAGGCAACAAAAGAGGAAAAGAAACCAGGGGAGGGCTTTCGCACGTCGTCGCGGAACCGGCGATGGCTCGGGCTGCAAGTGTTCGCCCTCACTCGCACGGTTCGCTCCTCCTCTCCCCACGCGGCGACAGCCGCGCGGGGGCCCCTTTCCCCTGGACCCCACCTTTTAAAAACGACCACACAGGGGCCGCGGCCCCTATGTGGAGAACCCCGGGGGAGCGCCCGCACGTACCCTGTACGGGCCGGACACCCGGCCGGCCCGCATGCCGAATTCCCAGAAAATAATCGTTAGACGCTGTACAGGCCGCCGCCCTCGGCGGCCCACATCTTTTAATACGCGGCGAAGCCGCAACCTTTTTAAACGACAGCACACCGGAAATCCGACGGGCCGCCTGGAGAGGCGGCCCCTACAAGGTTGTACGATAGATTTTCAGGAATTCGATACACGGGCCGGCCAGGTGTCCGGCCCGTACGGATGCGGTGTACGAAATGCGCCGGGAATTCGATACACGGGCCGATGTGGTCATCGGCCCTTACAGACACCACACGATCACAGCCGCACCAGCGCGGTTAAAATAGGAACGAAAGCTTTGCTGATAGAGCTGTGAGCGGCTAAGCGAGTTAGACGCTGAAGACAATGCGACAACGTCACGCGCGGATATGAGTGGGACCATGGGTATCGTCCACCACCGCGGGAGCCGTACCGCCGAAATAAAGCTTGGGCCCGGTTCACCACCGGGCCCAAAAATTGTTTTTCTCTTCTTTGAAGCTTTCTTCTCTTTTGTCAACACAAAAGAGAAGAAAGCGTATTTTCCCCGCCCTTTTAAGGGCGGCACCCCCGCCGGGGTGAGGCGGAAGCTTTATGCCCCCAGCTCCACGGTCCCATTCATGGGCAGGAGCATAAAATAGGTCTTGCCGGTACCCAGGGCTACGGGGGAGCCGTCCGGATAGGTGAGGGTAAAGAAGCCGGTGCGGGAGTCCCGCGACCATTGGATATCCCGGGCCACGCCATCAACCATGTATTTGCCGGTGCCCGTGCCCGTCAGCTCCGCCTCCCGGCGGCCCTTGTCGTCATCGTTCAGGATGTAGATCTTGGCGTTCAGGGCGATGACGTTGCGGACCTTCACGGTGTCCTTGACGGCGGTGTCGCCCATGTAGCCGCCAAACTGGCTGACCAGGTACTGCCCGCTCTCCGGGTCATAGGTGAAGCCGGTGGTCTTGGCGCTTTTGGAGGAGCCGAAGTGGGCGGTGACGGTGACGGCCCTCTCGCCGGTGCGCTCCGTCTCGTCGTCAAAGGTGAAGGGCGCGGTATAGCCCTCCTTGTGCTCGGTGCGCAGCTTGTACTTTTCGGCGTAGCCGGCCAGCTCCGTAGTCTCCACCACCAGGGCGTGGACGGTGCCAAAGGTGGATTTGCGGTAGGCGTCCCGGTGGAAGGTCTCGCCGCTTCCATTGACGCCGTCGATCCGGTCTACCTTGTACTTCTGGAAGAAGCTGTAGGCCCCGGGGCTTCCCCCGGCGTGTATGTAGATGGCGTCCAGGCTCAGGGCCATCTCCGCGAAATACTCCCGGGAGGAGCGCACGCCGCCCAGGATCTCCATGCCGTCAAAATCCTCGTAGATACCCATCAGGCGGGTGATGTTCCCCTCCGCCAGGATCTCGAAGATCATATCCGCCGCGGTGATGCCCGTCTGGGGCGCGGCCCCCTTGATGTTGTCGAACATGACGGCCCAGGGGCGGCGGGCGGAGATGTCCTCCTCCACCTCCAGATTTGTCAGGGGGCTTCTGGGCTTGGGCGGCTCCGGGGGCGTGGTGTCCTCGGGGGGCTCGGTCTCCGGGGGCGCGGTGTCCTCAGGGGGCTCGGTGGGGGGCTCGGTGGCCGGGGGCGCGGTGTCTTCCGTTTCCTCGGTGGGGGGCGTGGTGTCCTCCCCGCGCTTTAAGGAGCCCAGGGTCATCACCAGCGCCGTGGCGGCTATGGCTACGGCCACAACGGCGCAGATCACGATCCATACGGTCTGCTTCCCGCCGGGGCCGCCCCGGCTCGCTCCGGTCGCGGATCGTCCGCTCCCCGCGTTTCTCTCTCTATTGGCTGTCGGCATAAGATTGCCTCCGTTTCTGTAGGATTCTTCCACCTCCCTATTGTACCTCTTTTTCATTGTTATGTCAACTTCAAAACGCCGAAAATAAGAAAATACTTGTGAAAAGGGCCGGGGTCGTGTATAATCGGAGCAGGAAAACAGTCAAAGGGGGCGTCAAGGTGGAAAATCGGCTTGGTTTTATCCACAGCGAGATGGAGCTGAAGGTACTCATCCTGTTCATTCTCCGCCGGCTGCCGGAGCGGGCGGCCTTTCAGGAGCTGACGGACATGACGCTTCTCACCGACGGGGCCATCGACTATTTTGACTTCACGCAAAGCCTGTCGGATCTGGTGGACACAGAGCATGTAAGCTTAACGGAGGACGGCTACCTGATCACGGAGAAGGGGCGTGTCAACGGGGAGGCCATGGAGAGTTCGCTGCCCTACTCCGTCCGCGTCCGGGCGGAAAAGGCGGCCTCCACCCTGGCCAATCTCCAGCGCCGGCGGAGCATGATCACCGCCAGCCATGAGATGCGCAGCCGGGGCGGCTTCACCGTGAAGCTGTCCATGTCCGACGGGATGGGACCCATCCTGTCCCTGGAGCTTCTCACCGGCGACGACAAGCAGTCGGAGCAGATCGAGGAGAACTTCAAAAAGAACGCCGAAAAGCTCTACGGCAGGATCGTAGAGCTGCTGATGGAGGGGCAGTAAGGGGGTCCGCCTGGCCCCGGCGGGGGGCGCCGCCCGAACCGGGCTGCAGGGAATACGTTTTCTTCTCTTTTGTGTTGACAAAAGAGAAGAAAGCAACAAAGAAGAGAAAAACAACTTTTGGGCCCGGTGGTGAACCGGGCCCAAGCTTTATTTCGGCGGAACGGCTCCCGCGGCGGTGGTCGATACCCATGGTACCACTCATATCCGCGCGTGACGTTGACGAATTGTCTCTGCGCCTAACCCGCTAATCGCTCACCGCTCTATCCACGAGGCGTGATGTCCTCTTTCGGGCCGCGCTGGTGCGGATATGGTCGTGTGGTGTTTGAAAACATCGTTTCTATTTCCATACCCACGATTTCCGGGCGCATTTCGTACACCGCACCCCGTACGGGCCGGAAACCCGGCCGGCCAGACGCACCCCGAATTTCGCGAAAATCCCCCCCCCATAAAACGCCGTAGGGGCCGCCGAGGGCGGCGGCCCCTACGGCATCTAAGGAAATTTCCGGGAATTCGATACACGGGCCGGCCGGGTGTCCGGCCCGTACGGAAGGGAAGTTGGAGGTGCGGCGTGTGGGCCGATGTGGTCATCGGCCCCTACAGGTTCTCGTGCGGGCGTACCCCGGGGTTCTCCACATAGGGGCCGCGGCCCCTGTGTGGTCGTTTTTAAAAGGTGGGGTCCAGGGGAGGGAAAAAACGAAATCCCTCCCCTGGTTTCTTTTCCTCTTTTGTTTCTTTTCTCCTTTTGGAAATCCAAAAGGAGAAAAGAAAATCTCCGTCCGCCGTTAAGGCGGACAACCTTATTCCCCTCGCCGGGGTAAGGCGGACACCTTATAAATTTCCCTTCCGCTTGCGTACCGCTTCCGTCAGGATGTACTCGATCTGGCCGTTGATACTGCGGAAGTCCTGCTCCGCCCAGGCGGCGATCTCGTTCCAAAGGGTGGCGGAGAGCCGGAGGGGCACCTGCTTTTTGGCCGATTCCTTCGCTTTCAGCTCACGCTCCAGGGCCTCAATGCGCTCCAGGCGCTCCCGCAGGGCTTGTTCGCGCTCTTCGGGGGTCATCATCAGTAGAGGCTCCCGGAGTTGACGATGGGCTGGGCGTCCTTGTTGCCGCACAGCACCACCAGGAGGTTGGACACCATGGCGGCCTTGCGCTCCTCGTCCAGGTTCACCACCTCGTCCTCATTGAGGCGGTCAATGGCCATTTTCACCATGCCCACGGCCCCGTCCACGATCTTCTGGCGGGCGGCGATGATGGCCACGGCCTGCTGGCGCTGGAGCATGGCGGCGGCGATCTCCTCGGCGTAGGCCAGATGAGTGATGCGCACCTCCTCAATGGCAAGGCCGGCGGAGATCACCCGCTTTTGCAGCTCGTCGTGCATCATGTCCGCAATCTCGATGGCGGAGGAGCGCAACGTCTTCTCCTTCACGCCGTCGTCGTCATCGTCGTCGTCAAACACGTCGTAGGGGTAGAGCCGCGCGATGTTGCGGATGGTGGAGTCGGTCTGGATGTTCAAAAACTCCACGTAGTTCTCCACGGCGAAGGCCGCCAGGGTGGGGTTCTCCACATGCCAGATCACCACCGCGCCGATGATAATGGGATTGCCCAGCACGTCGTTGACCTTCTGCTTCTGGTTGTTCAGGGTCTGGGTCTTGAGGCTGATGCCCTTGCCCACGCCCACGGAGACCGTGGCCGTCTTGCCCTCCGCCTGCATCTCCTTGGTTTTGGCCTGAGCGGCGCTGAGGGCCGCGTTGTAGGTGGGGCTGAAGGAGGCGGCGAAGGGATTTACATAATAGAACCCACTCTCCTTCACCGTGCCGTAGTATTTGCCGAACAGGGTGAAGACCCGGGCCTCGTTGGGCTTCACGATCTTCAGCCCCGCCATCAGCATGGGGCAGGCGATCCCGCCGAAAAGGAGCCCGACGAGGGCGAAAAGCACTCCGGGCATGTCCTCCCCGGTGCTCACGCTCAGGGCAATGCCGGCGATGATCGCCGCCACGCCGCAGAGGATGCCCAAAATCAGCAAAAGCAGCATAAGGCCGCCGGACTTGGGACGGAGCTCTTTTTCTTTGATATCCGTTTTCATAGGGGTTTTCCTCCTTTTGGTTTATGTGATATCATCATGATATCACTCCAATATCTACCTGTCAAGGGGAAACCCGGAAAAAACGAAAAAATGTCACACGCCCAGCAGGCGGCACAGCGCCTCCGGGGTCTCGGCGGTCATGACGGCCCCGGCGCTCTCCAGCTCCTCCCGGGTGCCGTAGCCCCAGAGGACGCCGGCGGTCCGGATGCCGAAGGCGGCGGCCCCCTCCACGTCGTATTTGCGGTCCCCCACCATCAGGGTCCTGTCAAGGTCCGTGACGGGCAGGGTGTCGATGATATACCGGATCACGTCGGCCTTCTCCACCCGGCCCAGGGAGACCTCGGAGCCGGCCATAAAGTCGAAGTATTGGCTCAGGCTGAAATGGTTCATGACGATATCCACGCCCTTCTGCCACTTGGAGGAGGCCACCGCCAGCCGCTTCCCGGCCCGTTTGCACCGGGCCAGCAGCTCCTCCACGCCGGGGTAGACGCTGTTCTCGTAGATGCCCTTCGGCAGGGAGTATTCCAGATAATACCGCATGATCTCGTCGTACCGCTCCAGGGGCACGCCGTAGGTGACGGTGAAGGAGGTCCTCAGCGGGGGGCCCACCACCTGCTTCAGCTCCTCGTGGGTTTTAGGCTCGATACCAAAAGCGGTCAGGGCGTGGTGGAAGGAGTTCATGACGCCGGGGGCGGAGTCGGTGACGGTGCCGTCCAGGTCGAAAAGAAGGGTGTCATACACGGTCATGGTCATACCTCACAGCTTCTTGATAAAGGGGCCGGCGGCCTTGAGCATCAGGCGCTTGGCCGTCCCGGCGAAGTCCACGGTCAGCAGGGCGTCGCCGGGCATTTTGGTGATCTGGGTCACCGTGCCCTGGCCGAACACCTTGTGGCGGATGATATCCCCCGGCGCCAGCTCCGGGAGCGCCGGTCCGGCGGGGGCGGGCGTCACCGGGCGCTTGGGCGCGGCGGAGGCGGGGGCCTTCTTGACGGTCACGGGGGGCTGGCCCCGGTCAAAGGAGCCGTACCCGCCCCGGGGGCTCTGGGCGGCGCGGCCCCAGGCCGGTTCCCCGGCGCTCCGCCGCTCCCGGTAGGCGTAGTCCATATACTCCGGGTCCGGCTCGTGGATAAAGCTGTCCCGGACCGGCAGCTCCGGCTTGTCGATGTGCTCGTCGGGGATCTCCTCCACGAAGCGGGAGATGGAGTTGGAGGTGGTGCGGCCAAAGAGCATCCGCCTTTGGGCGGCGGTGAGGGTCAGCCGCTTCTTGGCCCGGGTCAAAGCCACATAGCAAAGCCGCCGCTCCTCCTCCATCTCCTCCGGCTCGCCGATGGTGCGGGCGGTGGGAAAGATGCCGTCCTCCATCCCGGCGATGAACACCCAGGGGAACTCCAGCCCCTTGGCGGCGTGGACGGTCATCATCACCACGCTGTCCTCCCCCGCCTCCAGACTGTCCAGGTCGGTGTAGAGGGCGATCTCGTCCAGGAAGCCCGCCAGGGTGGGCGTCTCGGCCCGGGAGGCGTAGGAGACGATGTTGCTCTTCAGCTCCTTGATGTTGTCGATCCGGGCCAGGGCCTCGTCGTTATCGCCCAGGGCCGCCAGGTACCCGGTCTTGTCCAGCATGGCGTCGTAGAAGTCCTCCAGGGGCATCTCCCCGGCCATTTTCCGCAGCTCCATCAGGAGCGTGATAAAGCCCGTCAGCTTCCCGGCGGCGCTTTTCAGCTCCGGGTAATTGGCCGCGTCGGCGGCGATATCCAAAAGCGGCCGGCCCTTTTCGGCGGCGATGGCCCGCAGGCGCTCCACGGTGGTGCCGCCGATGCCCCGGGGCGGGTTGTTGATGATCCGCAGAAGCCGCAGATCGTCCGCCGGGTTGTGGATGACGCTGAGATAGGCGGTGATGTCCTTGATCTCCATGCGGTCAAAGAACCGGGTGCCCCCCACCACCCGGTAGGGGATGCTCATGCGCTTGAAGGCGTACTCCAGCCGGTTGGATTGGGCGTTCATCCGGTAGAGCACCGCGAAGTCCCCCCAGTGCATCCCGGCGGCCACGCCGTCCACGATCCGGGCGGCTATGTAGGCGGCCTCGGCGTCGTCGTTCTCCGCCAGATACAGCTTCAGCCGCTCCCCCGCCCCGGCGTCCGTCCACAGATTCTTGCCCCGGCGCTCCCGGTTGTTGCGGATGACGCTGTTGGCCGCCTCCAGGATGTGGCCCGTGGAGCGGTAATTCTGCTCCAGCTTGATGATCCGGGCGTCCTTGAAGCGCTTTTCAAAGCTTAAGATGTTCTCGATGGTGGCGCCCCGGAAGCGGTAGATGCTCTGGTCGTCGTCGCCCACCACGCAGATGTTCCGAGTCCGGCCCGCCAGGTACGACGCCAGCATATACTGCAGGGCGCTGGTGTCCTGATACTCGTCCACCAGCACGTATTGAAACTGTCTCTGCCACCGCTCCCGGACCTCCGGGCAGTCGTGGAAGAGCTTGACGGTGTAGAAGATGAGATCATCGAAGTCCAGCGCGCCGGCGGAGAGAAGCCGCCGGGAATACATGGTATACGCCTGGGCGACGGCCTTTTTGCGCGGGTCGAAGCTCTTTTCCGCGGCGGCGGCGTAGTCGGCGGCGGAGAGGAAGCTGTCCTTGGCGCGGCTGATCTCCGAAAGGACGCTCTTCACCGGGAAAACCTTCTCGTCCATGTTCAGCTCCTTCAGCACCCGCTTCATCACCGCCTGGGAGTCGGCGGCGTCGTAGATGGCAAAGGAGGTGTCGATGCCCAGGGCGTCGATGCTCCGCCGGAGGATGCGCACACAGGCGGAGTGGAAGGTCATGGCCCACACCTCCTCAGCGCCGGGGCCCAGCCGCGCCTGGAGGCGGCTTTTCAGCTCCCCGGCGGCCTTGTTGGTGAAGGTGATGGCGATGATCCGCCAGGGCTCCACCGGCTCTAAGGCGCAAAGCTCCCGGATCTCCGGGGCGGGGGGCGCTTTTTCCTTGACCGCCCGCTCCAGAAGGGCCAGCTCCGCCTCCCCTATGTTCTCCGGCACCTCATCGGAATCCGACGCCCTGCCATAGCGGATGAGGTTGGCCACCCGGTCGATGAGCACCGTGGTCTTGCCGCTCCCGGCCCCGGCCAGCAGCAGCAGCGGCCCCTCCGTGGTCATCACAGCCTTGCGCTGCATGTCGTTGAGGCGGGCGAAATCCCGGGCGATCAGCTCCCGCCGGGCCGCCACAACGCGTTTTTCCAATGCCTGTCTGTCCATAAGAATACCTGTCTTTTCTCGTTTTGTCCCCCATTATACACCAAGAAACGCGAAATGAAAAGGGGGAATACTGTGTCCGCCTCACCCCGGCGGGGGGCGCCGCCCGCACCGGGCGGCAGGGAATACGCTTTTTTCTCTTTTGTGTTGGCAAAAGGAGAAAAGGCAACAAAAGAGGAAACCAGGGGAGGAATTTCGTTTTTTCCCTCCCCTGGACCCCACCTTTTAAAAATGACCACACAGCGGCCCCATATGATAGGGAAACAAAGTGAACCGGGGGGCAAGGCGGTATGGCAAGCTGAAAAGATGTAGTTGGGATTCCGACTACATCTTTTCAGCTTTTTTTGCATCTTTTCATCTTTGAGAAATTACGCATTATTACCTCTGACCTTCGGTTCTGTGGGGCGATGCGCATTTACGGGACGCGAAAAGGTTCTCCCTTTTGACAATCATATTTCTCTCGACTTTTCCGCCTCTCTGCGGTATTGTGTGTTGCCAAAGGGAGGGCAGAAAATGGACAGCATTATAAGCGAACTCTACTACGGCAATATTCGCCCTGTCGAGCAGATGGGCAGGCTTACCCCGGAGGCAAAGGATATACTGAGGCGGCTTTACGAAAACGAGGACAAGCTTGAAGGAAGCCTGAACGAGCAGGAAAAAGCCCTGCTCCATGCCATTCAGGACGATCAGCTTGAGGCTGCCTGTATCATTCAGGAAAAACGCTTCCGTGAAGCCTTCACACTGGGGGCGAGACTGATGGCCGAGATGCTCGTGGGCGGTTTACCCGTATCATAAAGGGTTTGCAAAGCAATCACGCGGTCACCGCATGTTAGAGGGAGCGCCAGTCAATGCAGAAATGTATTCGATTGCAGGCAATTCGCTTGCCGGCTGTTGGTTTCTGCGAAAAACGCGGATCTTTGGCGTTATAACCATACTCGCAAAACCTTTTGAAAACCTCAGATCCCTTGTGGCATGGGGCCAAACAAAAAGTCAAAAGCTGTTTTGACCACACCATAATTTGCTTTATCTCTCCCTAAAGCTTCGTACATTGGACAGTTTTGTGCGCGGGATGTGGCTGATGGACACCGGTTATGCTGCGGCGTTGGCGTTTATCTGGTCAATGACTGACTTAATCCCCAGCCAGATGGTCATATCGGTGAAGATCTCCACGATGCTGCCGCGGTCGGTGAATGGGGGTTCTTGGAAGACGGTGTAATCCCGCAGGACGCCGTTGTGGGCCACGTACTCCACGATCTGGTTGACGAAATAGATCTGCCGGGCGTCCAGCCGGGTGTCGTTGAGGTAGGCGGCGAAGGCCTCCTTGGCGGCGTTCATGTCGAGGCCGGTGAGCTCCCGGACGAAGTCGCCCAATGGCTTTGCGCCGTAGACGGCCTCGTATTCCTCCTTCGTTCCCACCTGGCTCCACAGGATGGACTCCAGCTCATCGATGTCCTCCCTTGTCAGCGGGATATTGCCCCGGAGCTTGGCGATGACCGCCTCGTTTTGATGCTCCCGGATGTAGAACTCTGCCCGCGCCTTGTAGCCCGCCAGATCGTCGTTGTCCAGCTCCGCTTCATTCCAATCCACAGACAGGATTCTGTCATCAAAATCGGTTGTGTACAACGGGTACTCCACCGGGATATATTTGATCAGATCCCGCAGCCGCTCCCGAATCTCCTCAAACTCATTGATGCCCGCGCCGTCCAGGTAGTTTGTGTGCAGGAGCTTGTCCAGAAACTCCCCCTGAGCCATGATGGCCGGGATGTTGGCCACGCCGGCCACCGCCTCCGCCTTCCGCAGCAGATCCTTTCTGGCCCGTGTGTACTTCTTCCCCACCAGATACGCCAACTCGATGCCGTACATCAGGGCGTCGAACCGCATGGCCTTCGGGTCGTCCTGGTCCGGCACTATGAGCGGCGACAGCTCCTCGGCTATGACCAATGTGTCCTCATAGGTCACTGTAGTGTAGCTCTCAGGCTCGGAATACCGCTCTACATACTTTAAATGCTGTTTTACGGCGAAATTCTCCCTGTTCAGCTCCCTCGCCTTGCGCACCATGTCGTCAACCAACGATTTGCGGAACTCCATCAGCTCCGGCGTCTGATAGGCAAGGTCCTGGAGCTTGGAGACGATCTGGGCTTTCAGGTTGAAGATAGCGCACTGCACCGCCATTTGATTGACCGAAGGCTTGCCCTTGTTCATGCGGAAAAACTCGAAATTCCCGCAGAAGTCAAAGATGTAGAATTTGCTCTTGTCTACGCCGTCCAGAAGCCCCGGACACAGGCGTGTGCCCCTGCCGATCATCTGCCAGAATTTCGCCCGGCTCAGCACCTTTTTGAAAAACACAAGATTAAGCACCTCGGGCACATCGATGCCGGTGTCCAGCATATCCACCGATATGGCGATTTGAAGCGGCTTTTTCGGGTCGGAGAACTCGTCAATGAGGCTCTGGGCGTAATTTATTCGGTTGTCTATGACCTTGGCCTGACCGGCAAGGTGCGGGTACTCCTTTCCAAAGGCCTCCAGTATTTTTTCCGCATGGTTGTGGTTCTTAGCGAAGATAATGGTTTTTCCAATCTTCTGCCCGTAATCCACCCGCAGTCCCTCGGTCATAAGAACGTTCAAAACCTGGCGGATGGTGTCCTCGTTGAAGACCCACTCGTTCAGAGCCGCGGAGCCGATGCGGTCAGGCATATCGCCGTCCTGACTGAAGGTGTCCTCATAGGCGGCCTTGTCCTCTTCGGAAAGATCGTCGTAAACAATGCCCTCCTCAATAAATTTCAGCTTCGTCTCTACGGACAGGAAGTCCACCAGATACCCATCCTTCACCGCCTGAGCAAGTTCATAACCGTAGGTGGGCGTACCAGCGGGGAGCTCGAAAATCTCATAGGTATTCTTCTCGATCTCATCCTTCGGGGTCGCGGTGAGACCGATGAGGGGCGCGTCGAAATAGGTGAAGATGTCCCTGAATTTATTATAGATTGACCGATGGGCCTCATCACAGATGACAAGGTCAAAATGCCCACAGGTAAAGAGCTTCCCCTCCTCGTCCCTGGCCTCGTCGATGCAGTTCATCATGGTCTGATAGGTGGAGAAGACGCAGTGGGCGGTGTAGTTATCCTTTTCCTCGCAAAGGTTCGTCAGCGACAGATCCGGCATAAGGTTCACAAACGCCCTTTTGGCCTGGGTAACAAGGGCGTTCCTGTCCGCCAGAAAAAGAATGTTCCGTACCCAGCCGTGCTCCAAAAGCACCTTGCACAGCGCGATGACCGTCCTGGTCTTGCCGGAACCTGTGGCCATGACCAACAGCGCCTTCCGGCGGTTCTTTGCCTCCAAGGTGTCGCACACCGCACGGATGGCCGCCTCCTGATAGTACCGCCCGGCGATCATATGGTCGATTGGGGCGTTTTTCAGGCTCAGGCGCATGGAGCGCAGATTGAAAAGCTTCTCCAGGTCCCGCTTTGACCATATGGCGGCGACCCGACGCTCCGGGTACTGCCCGTCGTCGATGCGTGTCTCAAAACCGTTGGTCAGAAAGATGACGGGGCGGCGGCCGTACTGCTTTTCCAGAATATCCGCGTATAGCTTTGCCTGCTGGCGGCCCTTCGCCACGTCCACGCAGGCTTTCTTCGTCTCGATTACCGCCAGGGGCCGGAGGGCGTCGTCGTAAAGTACATAGTCGGCGTAGCCCGCCTCGGACTTGTTGGGCATACCAGGCAGCTTTACCTCGTTAAGCCAGTCCCTCCCCTCGGTCCAGCCCACATCCATGAGCATGGTGTCTATGTAAATCTTCCGCGTCTCATATTCACTGGGTTCCGGTGGTTTGGGGCTGTAAGTGGATTGCTGGTTCTCCCTTCTGCGGGTCAGCTCCTCCCGCAGCGCCCGGTTCTCCTCCATGAGCTTTGCAAGGTCGACATCTGCGGAAGGCTCCGACGCGGGAGTTTCTGTGGCGGCATCAATAAGGTCACGGTCAAAATGCCCCTCCACATAGTCCTCGCCGTAGCAGTAGGCCACGAAGTCCAGAAATATGTAGAGGTTTTCAAGACATGCGACGGCCTGCTCCTCCGTCAGCCTCCGCCCGGAGTGCGCCGCCTGATTGCCCAGCTTGCGCACCAGGTCCATCCTCCGCCAAATGTCCGGCCCCACGATGTCCCGGAAGTCCTCACAGTCCATCAGCGCCGCCAACCGCTCGTCCCCACCGACCTTCAGCGCGCAGTCCACCGAATACATCCACTTGACGGCCGCCTCCAGGGAGCGCCGGCAGTTTAAGATACATGCGGCGGGGTCGATGTGGAGGATCTGCTCGGCGGCGATGGCGGGGGAGACGAAGGGGGCAAAATCTTTATTGGATTGGAGGAAGGAGAAGTTGGTCATGGGGTGTCACCTCGCAAAAATCGCAAATTATTCCTGTTGACTTTTTACACAAAGTATCATATAATGAAAATGAAAGAACGCCGCCGGAGAACGCGAGGGTGTTATCACCAGCATGCTTGTCATGTGGTAGTCGCGCCGGGGGTTCTTTCTTTTTTTGCACAAACGCGCATCGTCCTCAATTCAACGATATCCGGTTTCATTTCATTGGCAAAAAATTGGATCCCGTAACCGACGGTTTTCTCGTTCCTTCAGTATTAAGTACGTGTCACTTATTTGTACATTGTCGGTTTACCTGTATAGGATGCACAAACAAGTCATCGTTAGAAAAACTGTAGTCAATAGACAATTCGTCAGCCATAGCTTTAATTAGTTGTAGCAGATTTCCTATAACAATATTGTTGTCCCGATGGGTATCTAATGCAGATTTTCGGAATATTTCAAACTTATTAATTACGTCCGTGCAACCGTTATACGCAATAAAGACTTGGTTTATCGCTTTCTGAAAATTACCAGTTGATACCCCGTTATCTGTAATATCTGTTAAGTATGCAACAACATCTTTGAATATTTGCAGTTTATATTCATGCTTTTGGCTTTTCTTTTGTTGCAGGTGTGTTACAACTAACGTTACAACCGTAGCCAAAATACCGCTTAGTAAAGCCGAGCACAGCGTAATAATTGTATTCACATCAATTCACCTCCTCCAAAATACTCCTCCATCAAAGCTTTTTTCAATATTTCCAGTTTATCCAATCCCTGTTGGATTGTCAACCTATATTTATCGACATCCACAGCAAAAGAAGCAAATAGTTGTAGCAACTTTTTGCTTGGTATCATTATTCGAAGCCTTTTAAGCATTGAAATAGATAAATATGCGACCGTGGAACCAGCCTGCAGACTATCAATTTGTTTTCTGAATCCAGACATAGTAAACAGGTATTGCAGGTAGAGTGGGGTAATATCTTCGGCAAAGTTACTCAACCAGCTAATCATTCCATCTTGAAAGTAAAATTGATCTTCCTTCTTGACAATATAGCATCTGCCAAGAGTTCCGCGTGATGTAATTAGAACGTCTCCTGTTTTGGGAACAAGCCCGGTTTGTTTTAGCTCGTTATATTTTTCTTCTGGAATGAACAAACCACTGTCGGCATAACCAGCATCCATTTTGTTTACCAGGTCAGATACTCTCCAGAACGGGACGCCAAATGAACTCATTTCGTTTTGATATATTCGCTTGCTTGATCCTACGTTACAAAGATTTTCTAACTTTTGCAAAGGCCACTTTTTTGTGTTCTGTTCTGGATCCCCAAACATCTCCAAAAACCTCGCCTTAACCAGCTCATCCAGCTTGGCAAGCTGCTGTTTGCGAAGAGTGATTAGGCTACTGACTTTATCCAGTATAGCGGAAATTTTGACCTGTTCTATTATTGGAGGAAGTGGGATTTCTGCTTCATAAAGAATATTCTTGCTGATTGCTTTGAACGTACTTCCGGTTCCCTTTGAGTTTAATTCTTCAACCTTATTTTCTAACCCATACCAAAGGTATTTTTGATTACACAATTCTGGATTTACTGTCAATGCAGCAAGCCCGCGCCCAATGCAGCATTCAGTATCCGCAATATTTAACGCTCCAATCGGTGCCCGTACTGAAATCAAAATATCATTTGGCTTTGCGATCTTTGCTGGTTCACTGCACCAAATGCGGGTGGTAGGATGCAAATCTCCAAAGTCCGCATTTCCTTGAAAAAAAGGCAGACCATTACCCTCTGTATTGTACGTCGATGATTCTGGGGACTGCCCCATATTGACAGTGCAAATGTCTCCGAGTCTCGCCATCACACCATCCCCTCCAATTCCTCAATTCCCTTCTGTATCTCCGCCTCCAGCGCCTTCAACTCCGCGATGATCTCACTTGTGGGCGGGTACTCCACGGGGGTGTACTCTGTCTTTTTATACTTGTTGATGCTCAGATCGTACCCGTTGGCGACGATCTCCTCCTTTGGCACCAGAAAAGACTGCTCCGTACGGGGACGGGACTTTTCGGCCTCCAGATTATGAAAACGGGCGACGATATCCGGGATGTCGTTCTCCGCTATAGGCGTGCGCTTGTCGTCCAGGGAAAAGCCGTCGGCGCGCATGTCGTAGAACCAGACATTATCGGTGCCGCCGTGGCCGGTTTTGGTGAAGACCAGGACGCCGGTGGACACTCCGGCGTAGGGCTTAAAGACGCCGGAGGGCATGGAAATCACGGCCTCCAGGCGGTTGTTGTCGATAATCTCTTGCCGGATGGCCTTGTGTGCGGCGGAGGAGCCGAAGAGCACCCCGTCCGGGACGATGCAGGCGCACCGTCCGCCGGTTTTGAGCATCCGCAAAAACAGCGCCAGGAACAAAAGCTCCGTTTTCTTCGTTTTACAGACCTTCAAAAGATCTGGGGAAACGGTATCCGCGTCAAGGCTGCCCTTGAAGGGCGGATTAGCCAGAATGAGGGTGTATTTGTCCTTGTCGGCGTTCTGCTCGCTGAGGCTGTCCCGGTACTCGATGAAGGGATTGTCCACGCCGTGTGTCATCATGTTCATGGCGCCGATGCGCAGCATGGTTCGATCCATGTCGTAGCCGGTGAACATGCGGTTCATATAGTGCTCCCGCTTTTCCCTGTTGAACATGACTTCAGCCTTGTAGTTCTCCTTCAGATATTGCCCGGCGGAGATAAGGAAGCCCGATGTGCCGCAGGCGGGGTCACAGATCACATCATCCGGTGTCGGTGCCGTAAGCTCCACCATCATGCGGATGATGTGCCGGGGCGTGCGGAATTGACCGTTGAGGCCGGACTGGGAGATCTTGCTCAGAAGATACTCATATACATCGCCGCGGATGTCCGTGTCCTGAATCTGAGCCATCTGGCTGTAGATCCCGTCGAGGCAGTCCACGACCTTTGACAGCACCAGCGGCGTGGGGAGCTTAAAAATGGCGTCCCCCATGTACTTGGAATAGGCGCTGTTCTTGTCCGCGTGGAGGTTTTTGATAAAGGGAAATACCCACTCCTGCATGACGCTGTACATCTGCCCCGCGGGGAAGTCCCGGAATACAGACCACTTAAGCTGGCGGCCCGGAACCTTGCGGTCGCCGATTTTCACCTCCTCGGCGAAGATGCTCTCAAAAGGCAGACCCAGCATGACGCTCTCCCGGCTTTTTCTGTCGTCAGACTCATCCAGATCGTGGATGAACATGAGGTATGTGATCTGCTCAATGACATCCAGAGGGTTTACCAGTCCCCCCGCCGCGAAAATATCCCAAAGCCCGTCGATTTTGTTTTTCAGTTCCCCTGTAATCATGTTTCTCTCTCCCTGTTCCAGATATAAGATGTGTAGCGCCCGCCGCCAAGTTTAATGATCTCACCGCTTTTGACCATGTCGTTCAGGGCCCGTTGTACCGTGACCTGACTGATGTCGGGGCACTGTTGCATAAGCTCTGCCTTGGTGATTTTGCCAAGGGTGCCCCGGATGATCTCTCGTACCCGCTCCGGCTTGCTGAGATCGCTGGTGATCAGCGCCTGCACCCGGCTTGAAAATTCACGATACGCGGCGAGAACTGCGCCCAAGAGATAGCGAACAAAGGGAACGTAAGTGTTTTCGCCCTCATGCCAGCCAACAGAGCTCTCCTGCAAGGTGTCGTAGTAGGTTTCCTTGGCCTTTTCAATGAGCTTTTCAATACTGATGTATTTGCCCACAATATACCCCGCACGATAGAGCAGCAGGAGCGTCAGAAGTCGGCTCATTCTTCCGTTTCCGTCGCTGAAGGGGTGTATGCAGAGAAAATCAAGAATAAAAACGGGCATGAGCAGAAGGGGGTCGTATTCTCCGCCGTCAAGAGCGCTGTTATACGCCTGGCAAGCCCGCTCTACGGCTTCTGGCGTTTCCCATGCGGGCACCGGCTGAAAACGAACGAACTTGTTTCCTTGGGCATCGGTTTCTGCAATGATATTGTCAGCGCTTTTATAGTTGCCGCCAACTGATGTACCGCTGAAACGGTAGAGGTCCCGGTGGAGCTGAAGAATAATCGACGGCTTCAGGGGAATAAAATCATGACTTTCATGTATTGTGGACAGCACGTCCCTGTAGCCCGCAATCTCCTGCTCGTTTCTTGTCCTTGGCATAGTCTTTTCTTTGATCAGCTGTTCCAAGCGCTCGTTGGAGGTGTAGATCCCCTCGATGCGGTTGGAAGCCTCGGTGCTCTGGATTTTCGCGATTTCCAGTAACTGCGAAAGCGCATCCGCCTTCGCCTCGATAAAAAGGTTCTGCTCTCCCTTGTACTCATGGATCTGTCCAACCATCCCCACAATGTCCGGGATGAGCAGACTCTGATAGACCGCCGCATAGTCGTATTGTCGCATAAGACACCTCGTTTCAGGAAGACATATACTCGAAATGCTCTTATTATATCATGGAGCAATCCTAAACGCAACAGTCAATTTTATCATTCATCAAGAAATGATAAAATTGACTGTTCTTAAGATGCAATATTAAATACTTCCCTTATGCGTCAACAAAATACTTTGCATGGCAAAGCGCAAAATCCTTCAAGATGTTCCCAATTTCTCCGGCTGTTGTTCTATCTGAATCGTTTTTGATATTATAGTCCATCAAACAGATCGGAGAAGAGGGATCATCGGGGTTCATACCGGTTGTTTCAAATAATATTCTGGACTCGTCCTTCCATTCGGCGTTTCTAAGGTTGTCGTTCAGTACCCACATGCGGAATCGCGGTCCGTAGCCATTCCGCTGCCATACGTAGCGAAAATCAGAAAACATTAATCCCTCAAATGCTTCGGTGTAAACTATCACTGCAGTTATTTTATCAAATACGTCTGGAGCTACACCCACTGACAAAGCTGCAGCGGGTTGTGTTAGGAGTCCGTTTATTTCGTTTGTCAGCAAAGACCAAGCTTCAAGAAAACCGTTTGAGGGGAAATCGCTGTACGACCAATTGATATACAGGAGATTGAACGTATCCGCGTTGGGTGTTGAAAACTTATCCGCCGCACTGTTTAGAAACTCTTTTAGCTTAAGAACTCTTGGCGAACAGTAGGGAATGCTGTGCCTTGAACACTCACTTTGTACCGCTGTTCTTCCTTTTTCAGTTAATAAAAACGCAGGAATAAAGATTTTTCGTTCACCTTGTCTGACCTCGGGAAATTTGGGACATTTTACTTCAATATTTACTGTAATAGTACGGTTGCCAGAATATTTTTTCATGAATCGAGCCTCAGGATTCTTTTTTATTTTTCCTATTTCCAGTGGCGGCTCGTAAAGTGCGCTATCCCATAGACGTCCTGAGTAAAATGTTAGCACACTAATTTCTGACATTGCTTCAAAGAAAGTGTTTTCATCGTAATGGCCTTTCCCTGCGGAAAGCTGATCTGTAATAAACTTATCAATTTGATTTTTGCCAAAAACACTTTCAAGAAGTGAAAGCCGCTTAGATAGATTTATGCAAAAGTTAAAATTGAATGAGCTGTCATCAATTATGTTGGTCGAATTTTCAAACCACTGAATAAAACGCGGGTCATTGTATATCATTTGCTGAAAACCCAAAAATGAGGATAACCTGTTTTCAAGTGCCTTTATCAGAAAATGCTCGTCAGCATATTCATCTAATTGCCCAGAAATCCATGCTTTTTCCAAATAATCGCACAGGCCTTGATCATTAGAGCAAGGGAAACTCCGTTCGTGTCTCATGAATATTCACCTTATTTAAATAGTCATTGTTATTGTTATTGAGAAAAATGTTTACGCTTGCAGTATTACATCGCTTGAATAATCAAGAATAATCTAATATAAAATATTTTCACCTGACCATACGCATCTTAAAGCTCTGCGCATTCCTCGCATTTTTCTTTCTGTCTAATGTTACAGAGAAATGGAACTGATAAGTTAGTCAATGAACCCCCGTCATCTTCCCCCGCACGTAATCCCAGACCCGCATCCTGCTCCCCGGATACGCCTCCCGCATCTTTTTTAGCGCTCTGGCCTTGGCTTTCTCCACGGCGTCCTCTCGCATCATGTGGTACATGGCTATATCCCGAAGCGGCTGTTTATCGTAGTCGAACACGCCGAAGGTCTTGCCGATGATGTCCTGCTCCCTTTTCGTAAGACTGTCGAAGAGTTCCTTTAGAGACTCGGTGCGGATGTTCTGCGCGACGATCTCCTCCGGCGACGGATTTGGCTCACTGTCTGTTATGTAGTCATAAACATCGCCGTCATCGTCCGCCGCAAGGTCGTAGATCGATTGAAAGTGTGTCGAATAGGCGATGGCCTTCCGCACCTCGGCCTCTGGGATGTTCAGCTTCTCCGCGATTTCTGTGTCGGAAAGACCGTCCACATTCCGAAGCCGCTTGGCCTTTCGGACAAGGGCCATACTGCGCGGGTCCAGGGAGAGAGTGCCCAAGCTGCTCTCCATGTGGCGGCGCATGGCTGACTCGATGAAGGGAGTGACGAACGCCGTTAGTGTCCCCTGGGCCGGGTCGTATCTACCACCGCGCACACATTCAATAAATGCCACCATCCCGACGCTGTCCAGCTCCGACAGCGTTTCTTCTGTATACCCGCCCCGGCCCATGCAGTTGAACGATTTCGTAATCTTCATAGCAAGGCTGTGGATGAGTCCTTGGGTCTTCTCGCAGAGCTCCGAAAGGGATTCCTCATTTGTCACGTGGCCGCACCGCCAGTCTTTCTCGGACGGCCACGGGGTTTCGCCGTGCGGGTGATGTTCAGAACGGAGTATACCCTTTCGGATGTGATGCCGGCCTCGAAATCGTCAACGGAGATGTCCTTGCTCCGCAACGCCTCGTAGAGCTTGTCCCGGACGTAGTCCTTGGCCCGTCGCTCGTCCTCCCGTCCGGCAGCTCCCGGGGGACGTAGGACAGCATATACTCGTCGTGCCTGTTGTAGCTTGCGGTGCTGGTCAGAGGATTCACGATGAGCTTCTGGATAAGCCTTGGATCGTTATAAAAATCATAGAGTGCCCTGGCGTATGTCTCGGGGGAGTTGGTCTCCAAGCGAGACAGGATGGAATTGATGAAGTTGCGGATGGTCTGGTTGAAGGCGTAAATGTCCATGACGTAGCTTCCGTACCGGGTCACGTGGCTAAAATAAAATTCCCACTTGTCCGTCATGTCTCCGGGGTACAGGAGCAGGGACAGCGGCAGATTGGAAAGGGACTCCTTCCCGTCCGCCTCTATAAGCTGTGAGTAAAGGTCCATGTCCTGCTCGGTGAACTTTACCGGCGTCGCCGGGTCGTATCTGTTCAAAAACTCCTCGGTCTCTTTAAACAGGTCATCGTCGTCAAGCAGCAGTTGAAACACGGTAAATTTTTTGAGTTCGGCGGACAGTGCGGACATCTCTTTATTCAGCATCCGCCAGACGGCGACATCCCGCTTCCTGTTGTATCTGCCTGCAAGATCAATGACGCGCTCTGCCTTTGTGCGGATGACATCGTAGTCGTCGGGTGTGAGATTGATCAGATTCTCCGTCAGCTCACCCGCGGAGAAGGGGTGTCCGTTCAACTCCATGGTCGTCCCGTAGGTGTAGAAAACGATCCTGCCGTCCATAAATTGTCCCACCTGAAAAATAATTTGTCCTGCCATTTTATTATCTTACTCTTTTTTGTCACAAAATACAAGTAGAAGGACGTGTGCCGCGAGGCCCGTCCTTAAATTTTTATACGAGGAGGTTTTGAAATGGCAAACAACAACCTCGCCGTCGTTGACGGTGAAACCCTGGCGGACATGAGATTACCGCCGGCGCAGTATTGCGTGAAGTCTCTGCTCCATCAGGGCGTGACGATCCTGGGCGGAGCGCCGAAGATCGGCAAGTCCTGGCTGGTGCTGGACCTGTGCGTCCGGGTAGCGAAGGGGGAGAGCGCGTTCAGATTGGAGGTACGGCGCGGGACTACGCTTTACCTCTGCCTGGAGGACACCCTGCGGAGGATACAGCACCGGCTGGTCAGCCTCACCGACGAAGCTCCCGCCAACATGTTCTTCTCAACGGAGGCTCGTACATTGACCGAAGGTCTCTGCGACCAGGTCAGAGAGTTTATGAGAGCTCACCCCGACACGGTCCTGGTGGCCGTGGATACCTTCCGGGTCATCCGCAGTACTACCCCGGACGTCTCCTACGCCACGGACTACCAGGACGTGCGGGAGCTGAAGAAGCTGGCGGATGAGCTGGGCATCTCCATTCTGCTGGTCCACCATCTGCGCAAGCAGGGAGCCTCCGACCCGCTGAACAAGCTCTCCGGCACCACTGGCATCGCCGGAGCGGTGGACGCTGTGCTGGTGCTGGAGAAAAGTGACCGGTGCCAGTCCGGGGCGGCGCTCATCTGCACGGGCCGGGATATTGAGTACCGGGAGTTGGAATTGCGGTTCGAGAGTGCGGAATGTTCCTGGGAGCTGGTCTCGGACAGTGCGGAGGACCCGGCGATGCTCCTGCTGCCGGAGCTTGGGGACCTGGTGGACTTCATGAGAAAATACACCATCCTCTATGGACGACTGAGCCAGGAGGATATGCAAAAGCGAAGCGGCAGAGAGGATGACTCCAACAGCATCCAGAATCAAAGACTATTGTTAGAGAAGTACGCCGCCGACAAAGGCTTCACCAACACAAAATTTATATACGACGACGGTTACACAGGCACCAACTTTGTTGAGGTAAGATAACGATACCTTTTTTGCAGAGGGTGTTATCTTACCTCTTTTTGATGTATGTTAGATAGCATAACTCTTTACGTCGGCTCCTATCTGTCTGAAATAGGAGATACTTTCGGTAGGCTTGTCGCCCGTATCAACTCTGCCGACAAAGCTATAAAAGATTTCGATTTTGCGGGTGTTCGTTTCCTTATCCAGTTCGTGAATAAGAATACGGTCAATAAATTCATGGACGTTTTCGTAGGTCAGTTCGGTAATGGCGGTGTATCTGCGTACCAGTGCGACAAACCTTTTCACGTCCGCGCTGCGCTCGGTGGCGTTGTCGATTTCCTGTGACAGCTCCGCAATCCTCCGGGTCAGCGTCTTTTTTTCTTCATCATAGCCGGAAGTCAGAAAAGCAAACTGTTCATCAGAAAGTTTCCCTAAAGCGTTGTCCTCGTAGAGCTTGCGGAATAAGATGTTCAGCTCGCTAATGCGGCTCTGCGCCTTGTCAAGCTCTTTCCGCTGCTGTGTCAGCGTCTTTTGTACTGCCTTTGCGCTGCACTCGTTGGCGGTTTCGATAAACTCCTGTTCATGCTCTTTCACATAGGACAGCACCCTCTGTAAATCAGCAAGGACAAGTTCTTTAAGGACGCTCTTTCGGATATAATGGGTAGTGCAAAGCTCGCCAGTCCTTATCCTGTTTCGGTACTTTCCGCAAGTGTAGGCGTGTTTGCGTTCCAGTGTCCCGGCTCCCTGTTGCAGATACATTTTATAGCCGCAATCCCCACAAAAGAGAAGTCCCGAAAAAATGTCAATTTCATCAACCTTTGTAGGGCGGTGTTTGGTAGCAATCCGTTTCTGTGCAAGGTCAAAGGTTTCTTCGTCAATCAAAGGTTCGTGCGTGTTGGGGAAAAAGTATTGCTTTTCCTCCGGGTTCTTTTTCGTCTTTTTCGATTTGTAAGATACCTTATAGCTCTTGCCCGTAATGGTATGCCCCAAATATTCTTTGCGTCCAAGAATATCATACAGTGTCTTATCCGGCCAGTTATAAATACAGGTCGGGTGCGGGCGCGGGTGGCGGCAACTGCCGGAACGACGGTAGCGCAGTTCTGAAACAGTAAGTACCT
Source organism: uncultured Oscillospiraceae bacterium (assembly GCA_947631845.1). Lineage (GTDB taxonomy): Bacteria > Bacillota > Clostridia > Oscillospirales > Oscillospiraceae > RUG626. The sequence continues at coordinate 39,792 of CANRMY010000018.1, forward strand.
CATGTTCCCGTAGCCAGTTCTGGATTTCGCAGATACGGTCGCCGCGCACATACATAGCGAAAATCTGTTTTACAATGTGCGCCGTTTCCGGGTCGGGCAATAGATGATTGCGGTCGTTTGGGTCGGCTATGTAACCATACGGCACTTCGCCGTTGACACGCTCGCCTTTCTGTGCCTTTGCCTGTTTAACAGCCCGGATTTTCTTTGAGGTGTCGCGGGCGTAAAACTCGTTGAACCAGTTCCGCAGAGGGGTAAACTCGTTATCTTCCCTCGCTGTGTCTACACCGTCGTTAATGGCAATGTAGCGCACTTCGTATTCGGGGAAAACAATCTCTATCAGTTCGCCGGTTTTCAGATAATTACGTCCCAGACGGGAAAGGTCTTTTGTTATGACGGTCGCCACGTTCCCGGCTTCAACCTC